>JBBASO010000074.1:7847-11368 GCA_040399265.1 Prochlorococcaceae cyanobacterium | reverse complement strand
TAGGACACCTCCCTTTCACGGAGGCGACAGGGGTTCGAATCCCCTTGGGGGTATTGCTTCATCCGCGATCATCGCGGCCTCCACAACACCTTCTCTTGGCAAGGCTGGTGCTGTTGACCTGCGGGTCAAAGGCTCATTGGCTTGGAGCCCTGCCGCTGCAATTCAGAAGAATGATCCAGCCTTCCAGAAGGCCAGGATCCAGATAGCACATATCCGGGCTGGCCCATCGCGTGCGAGCGCGGGGCCCGGCTCCAGGGTGGCAACGCAGTGTGCCGAATCAGTGGCGGGAGGGGGTGCCGACGACCGAGAAGCGCCGCATCGCTTCCTGCTGAACCCCACGCACATTGGAGGCCAGATCCTGCTGCAGGCGCTGCTCGATCAGACCGATCGGCATGCCCGGCTTCCCTTGCACGGTGAGGACGTACAGGAGGCGTGTGCTCCGCTGATCGCGGTCAACACGCCAGGTGCCTTCAAAGCGGCGGAAATCGCCCTGCACCATGCGAAAGCGCAGTTCGCCGGCGTCCCGCAGTTCTTCCAGTTCCAGTTCAACGTGCGCGCTGAACTGCAAACCGCAGAACTGCTGGGTGCCCACTTGGTCAAGGCCCACCCGGTTGCCCCGCCGCCAGAGGAGATGGGAACGGGACAGATTGGGGATGAAGCGATGCAGGTTGGCGTAATCGGTGAGCGCGGCCCAAAGCCATTCGGGCTCCAGCTCAAGCCGGAGCTGCACGGCCAGGCGGCGCGTGCCCTGGTCGAGGCGCTCCATCTGCTGCTGGATCGTGTCCAGCGCACAGATCGCCTCCGCATCCCCGCCGATGGCGCTGGTCGGCTGCTGGCCAGCGTCAGCACCGAGAAAACTGCTTGCAGGAAACTCCACTGAGCTGGGAGCGGCGCCGGCGACGGCCGGATTCACTGTGTTCTGAAAGAGAGTGAGCGGCGACAAGGACGGTCTGGACCCTGTGTGCTGGGCGACAACCTAACCGCGCCGGAGCTGCAACGGCCAGCCGATGTGCGTTCTCTATGATCGGCCCGATTTACCGGGATCTCAGCTGCCATGCGTGTTGCAACAGGTCGTGCCTCCCTCTCCAACGGCCGCATGTTCACCGTGGTGATTGAGGTCTATGGCATCGGCCTCCAGCGTCAGGCGCAGCGCACCTTCACCTTGCCCTTCAGCCAGCTTCAGGGCATGGTGCAGATGGTTGCTCGCCAGGGCGGCCGCATTCTCAGCGTGACGCCGGTGGAGTCAGGCGACAGCAGCGACTCTGCCGTCGGTTCCGGTCCGGCCGCTGCGCCAGCCACCGAGTCGGCCCCAGCGCCAGTCGCACCCGCGCCCCCAGTCACGCCAGCACCCAATCCAGCCGTGTCCCAAGCCCCCACCCACGCCGCAGTCCCGGTCAACACCTACAAGCCGAAAGCCCCCTTCATCGGGACGGTGAGCGAGAACTACAGCCTGGTGGGAGAAGGGGCCATCGGCCGGGTGAACCACATCACCTTCGACCTGGCCGGCGGCGATCCTCAGCTGCAGTATCTGGAGGGTCAGAGCATCGGCATCATCCCCGACGGCACCGATGCCAACGGCAAGCCCAACAAGCTTCGGCTCTACTCGATCGCCAGCACCCGCCATGGCGACAACATGGCAGGCCACACCGTCTCACTGTGCGTGCGCCAGCTGCAGTACGAAAAGGACGGTGAGACGATCAACGGCGTCTGCTCCACCTACCTCTGTGACATCGAGCCAGGCGCCAAGGTGAAGATCACAGGCCCGGTGGGCAAGGAGATGCTTCTGCCCGACGATGAGGAAGCCAACGTGATCATGCTGGCCACCGGCACCGGCATCGCGCCGATGCGCACCTACCTGCGCCGCATGTTCGAGTCCGCCGAGCGCGAGACCAACGGCTGGCACTTCCGCGGCAAGGCCTGGCTGTTCATGGGGGCCCCCAAGACCCCCAACCTGCTCTACGACGCTGACTTCGAGCGGTACCAGAGCGAGTTCCCCGAGCACTTCCGCTACACCAAGGCGATCAGCCGCGAGCAGGAGAACGCCAAAGGCGGCCGCATGTACATCCAGGACCGGGTGCTGGAGCACGCCGATGAGATCTTCGCGATGATCGAGAACCCCAAAACCCATGTGTACATGTGCGGCCTGAAGGGAATGGAACCCGGCATCGATGAGGCGATGAGCGCCGCCGCCACCGCTAAAGGCCTGAACTGGGCCGAACTGCGCCCCGCCCTCAAGAAGGCCGAGCGCTGGCACGTCGAGACCTACTGAGTTTTTCGACCCATTGGGTTTTGAAGCGATTAAGCCCGCCGGATTGGCGGGCTTTTTGATGCTTCCCACACAGAAACATTCACAAAAAGCTCACAGCACCTGATCCAACCGCCATCGCCCGTTAAACCGGAGGAACAAGCACTCCTTTCATGGCAGCCGTCCTCACCAATCCGCTGCGGGTGGGCCTGCGGCAGGAGCGGGTGATTCCGCCGCAGTGCCTGGTGATCTTCGGGGCCAGCGGCGACCTCACCCATCGCAAGCTGATCCCCGCCCTGTTCGAGCTCTACCGGCAACGGCGCCTGCCCAGTGAATTCGCCGTGCTGGGCTGCGCCCGCCGGCCCTGGAGCGACGCAGACTTCCGCTCCCGCATGGCGGAGGCAATGGCGGACCAGATCGGTGATGATCAGCAGGCCTGGGCAGGATTCAGCGCCGGGCTGTTCTACGAACCCGCCGACCTCTCCGATCCGGCCTCGATCGTGAAACTCGGTGAGCGCCTGGAGCGGCTCGATCGCGAGCGGGCCACCCGCGGCAATCGCACCTTCTACCTCTCGGTCTCACCCAGCTTCTACGGCAGCGGCACCCGCGCCCTGGCGGCCGCCGGCCTGCTGGCAGACAGCGAGCGCAGCCGGGTGGTGATCGAAAAGCCGTTCGGTACCGACTATGCCAGCGCCCAGGCGCTCAACAAGGTGGTGCAGGCCTGCGCCAAGGAGAACCAGATCTTTCGGATTGACCACTATCTCGGCAAGGAGACGGTGCAGAACATCCTGGTGCTGCGCTTCGCCAACACGATCTTCGAGCCGATCTGGAACCGCAACTACATCTCCAACGTGCAGATCACCGCTGCCGAAACCGTGGGGGTGGAGGAGCGGGCCGGCTACTACGAGACCAGTGGCGCCCTGCGCGACATGGTGCAAAACCACCTCACCCAGATCCTGGCCCTCACGGCCATGGAACCGCCCGGCCGCTTCGACGCCGAGGCGATCCGCAACGAAAAGGCCAAGGTGCTTCAGGCGGCGCGTCTGGCCAACGAGAGCGAGCCCTGGACCTGCTGCGTGCGCGGCCAGTACAGCGCCGGCGGCAGCAGCGCCCGGCCGATTCCCGGCTATCGCCAGGAAGCCGGGGTGGATCCCAACAGCACCACCGAGACCTACGTGGCCACAAAACTGTTCGTGGACAACTGGCGCTGGCAGGGGGTGCCCTTCTACATCCGCACCGGCAAGCGCCTGCCGAAGCGCCTCAGCGAAGTGGTGCT
>JBBASO010000074.1:0-7747 GCA_040399265.1 Prochlorococcaceae cyanobacterium | reverse complement strand
CCGGTGCTGCAGCTGATGGCGGAATCCCCCTGGCAACTGCCGGTGCACCCCTACGAGGCCCGCACCTGGGGCCCGGCCGCCGCCGACGGCCTGCTGGCCGACGACAACCTGGCCTGGCGCCGTCCCTGACGGCGCCTCATCTCCACCCCCATCCGTCCACGTCCCGCCTTCCGGCCGCTCCAAGCCCCGTCGCCTTCGCCGTCATGGCCGCCCAGCTCACCCTCCAGGCCCCCACCGCCCTGCCCCCCAGCGAGGTGCCCGATTACCTCGATCGCCTCTGGCAGGAGGGCATCCAGCACTCCAACGGTGCCGCCACATTCACCCTGATGGTCTACGAGGGGTCGTGGCTGCAGCAGCAGCTGATTCGCACCGGCCGGGTGGCAGGGCCGCTCACCGGCCTGCTCGAGCCGTCGGTGATCGCAGCCGCCAAGCAGGCGGTCACCGACCTGGGGCTGCCACTGAGCACCGCGGTGATGGACCAGCGACTGGCCTGGCAACTCGGCCAGCAGAGCGGCGAAGGCGCCGCTGAGGATCAGCGAGGCCAGTTTGTGGATGCGGCGATCAGCGCCCACATGCCTCGACGGCTGGTGACTCTGGCCCCGACCCTGGATGCGCAGCGGCCGTTGGAGAGCCTGGTGGCCGCCTACTGCCCGCTGCCGGAAGAGGGCGGCGGCGGCAGCGCCTGCGGCGACGTGGTGGTGCTGCGGGGGGGACGTGAGGCTCTCGCCGATTCCCTGCCGATGGTGAACGGCCTGATCGCGCCTGGTCTGCCCTGCTGGGTGTGGTGGAACAGCAGCCTCGACGAAGCTCCCGATCTGCTCGAACAGCTCGCACCAGCACAGCGGCGCTTGGTGGTCGACAGCTCCCTGGGCCAGCCGCGCCGCTGCATCGATCTGCTCGTGGCGCGGATCGCCGCCGGCCAGGCCGTGAACGACCTCAACTGGCTGCGGCTACGTTCCTGGCGGGAATCGCTGGCGATGGTGTTCGACCCGCCGGCCCGCCGCAACGCCCTTGAGCACGTCGTGCAGCTCGACATCGACGTGGAAGGGGACCATCCGCTCAAGGGGCTCCTGCTGGCGGCGTGGATCGGCGACCGGCTTGGCTGGCAGCTGCAGGAGTCGTACGCGGTGGAGGAGAGCGGCATCGGTGCCGCCTTCCTTCGGCCGGACGGCGCCGCCGTGCAGCTCCGGTTGATGCCGGTGCCAGTGGGCAGTCCCAAGACGCACCCCGGCGCACTGGTCGGTCTTCGCCTGATCTGCGCCCCGGAGAACCGGCCGCCGCTGTGCGTGATCCTGTGCTCGGAATCGGGGGGCTGCATGCGGCTGGAGGCCGGCGGCATGGCCTCGATGGAGCTGGCGGAGGAGGTGGTGCCTCTGCCGAACGAGAGCGAAGAACAGGAGCTGGCCCGGTTGCTCTCCGGCGGTCACGACACCACGAACCCGCTGCTGGCGGCGGCGGCACCGATCGCGGCGAAGCTGCTGCCGCACGGAAGCCTCTGAGACGGCGGCCTCTGCCATGCTGCGCCGATGTCCTGTCTGATCGCGGCCCCCTGCAGCGGCAGCGGCAAGACCCTGCTGAGCCTCTGCCTCGCCGCTCTGGCCCGTCAGCGGGGCCTGCGGCTACAGCCGTTCAAAGTGGGGCCCGATTATCTCGACCCCCAGTTGCTGAGCCGCGTCAGCGGCCTGGCCTGCCGCAACCTCGACCCGCTGCTCTGCGGCGAGGCCTGGCTGGAGCGCTCCTTCCGCTGGCACGGCGGTCGCGCCGACCTGGCCCTGGTCGAAGGCGTGATGGGCCTATTCGACGGCCGCGGCCCCGGCAGCGAGGGCAGCTCGGCGGCGGTGGCGGCCCAGCTCGACCTGCCGGTGGTGCTGGTGGTGGAGGCCTCCCGCCAGGCCGGGTCACTGGCGGCCCTGGTCCGGGGCTTTCGCGACCATGGTCCGCCGCCGGTGCGACTGGCCGGAGTGGTGCTCAACCGGGTGAACAGCGACCGCCACCGCGCCCTGCTGACGGAGGCGCTGGCGGCGATTGCGATGCCTCTGCTGGGGGTGCTTCCCAGCGATCCGGCCCTGGAGCTGCCCTCCCGCCATCTCGGCCTGCATACCCCCGGCGAGATCAATGATCTCGAACAGCGCATCGGCGCCTGGGCGGCCCTGGCCGAACGTCATCTGAATCTGGAATGCCTCTGGCCGCTGCTGGCACCTCCCGGCGGGCCTGAGGCCAGCACCGATCCGATCACCAGCCTGCTGCCACCCCCGGCCGCGCCGCCGGTGCCGCTGCCGATCGCTGTCGCCAGCGACGCCGCCTTTCACTTCCGCTACCCGGAAGCCACCGAACTGCTGCGGGCCTGCGGCCTTGATCCGCAGCCATGGAGCCCCCTGGCCGATCAACCGCTACCGGCCGACTGCGCTGCCGTGCTGCTGCCAGGCGGCTACCCCGAGCTCCATGCCGCCGCGCTGGCGGCGAGCCGACGCAGCCTCGCCTCGCTGCGGCATGCTGTCGCCGCCGGTCTGCCGATCCTGGCCGAATGCGGCGGGCTGCTGTTGCTCGGTGAGGAGCTGATCGATGCCGACGGGGTCCCCCAGCCGATGGCTGGGGTGCTGCCGTTCCGAGCCGCCCCGGGTGCCCTGAGCCTGGGCTACCGCCAAGCCACAGCCCTAGCGGACAGTCTGGTGCTGCGCCGCGGCGAGGTGCTCACAGGCCACGAATTCCATCGCTGGCAGCTGCAGCCCTTGGCCAAAAGTGCATCGCTGTGGCAGGTTGAAGGCTGGGGCTCGGCACCGCGGGCAGAAGGATGGACAACAGCGAACGTTCACGCAAGCTGGCTGCACCTCCATTGGGCTGGATGCCCGGTGATTCCCTGGCGCCTGGCCGCCGCAGCAAGGCGCGCCGGGCCGCCGCCAATGAACGACGATTCCTCCAGCCCACCGACCCCCGCCCCGGCACCACCATCAGCGAACGGTGGCGGCTGCTGGTGAACGGCCAAGTGCAGGGGGTGGGCTACCGGGCAGCCTGCTGCGCCAGAGCTCGAGAACTGGGCCTGGCCGGCTGGGTGCGGAATCTGCCCGATGGGTCTGTGGAGGTGCAGGCGGAGGGCGGTGCCCATGAGCTGGCGGAACTGCGCCTCTGGTGTGAGCGGGGCCCGGGGCCGGCCCATGTGACCTCCGTGACGATGACCACCGTGGGCAGCACCGGCGACGACTGGTTCGAGATCCGCCGCTGATGGCGAAGCTGCTTGGTGAACTGGTGGCCTTCGGCCTGGCGGTGGGCTTTTCACCCCTGCATATCGCCCTGCTGCTGCTGTTGCTGATCGGTCCCCAGCCGCTGCGGCGAGGCGGCTGGTTCGTGGCCGGCTGGTTGCTCACCACCGCCGTGGCGGTGCTGCTGCTGCTGACGGTTGGGCACAGCCTGGTGCTGACCATGGCGCAAGGCAGCGGCCACCGCACCGGTCTTGATTTGCTGGCCGCCGGCGCCCTGCTGGGGCTGGGGCTGAAGGAGCTGCTCAGCCGGGGAGAGGAGGGCAGCAGCCCCGGCTGGACCAAGAAGCTGGAGCAGTTCTGCGCCATGCCGCTGCCGCTGCTGCTCGGCCTGAGCGCAGTCGTGGAGCTGGCCAGCCCGGATGATCTGTTCCTGCTGGCGCGCACGGCCGGCAGCCTGCTGGAAGCCAATCTCCCGCGGACCGGTGAACTGGCCGGAGCGGCTCTGTTCACCCTGGCCAGTGGTCTGTTGTTGCTGGTGCCCCTGCTCGCCCTGCTGCTGGCGGGCCAGGAGCGCATCCAGCCGCTGCTGATCAGGGGCAAGGAGTGGGTGTTCGCGCGAGGCGATCTGCTGGTGGCACTGGTGAGCCTCGCTCTGGCGGCCTACCTGGGCTGGCAAGGCATCGGCGGGTTGCGGCTCGGGCTTGCCACCTGACGCGTTGCCGACTCACAGCCTGGGGGCGACGGCTGGGCAGAATCGGCTGCACCGCCGACCGCCCTCCGGGAGCCCCGCGTGCACTTTCAGGACATCATCGCCACCCTGAACCGATTCTGGGCGGATCAGGGCTGCCTGTTGCTGCAGCCCTACGACACCGAGAAGGGTGCCGGCACGATGAGCCCCCACACGGTGCTGCGAGCGATCGGCCCCGAACCCTGGGCCGTGGCCTATCCCGAGCCCTGCCGCCGTCCCACCGACGGCCGCTACGGCGACAATCCCAACCGGGCCCAGCACTATTTCCAGTACCAGGTGCTGATCAAACCATCGCCTGACGGCATCCAGGAGACCTACCTGGCCTCCCTGGAGGCCCTGGGCATCCGCGCCAGAGACCACGACATCCGCTTCGTGGAAGACAACTGGGAGTCGCCCACCCTGGGTGCCTGGGGTGTGGGCTGGGAGGTGTGGCTCGACGGCATGGAGGTGACCCAGTTCACCTACTTCCAGCAGTGCGGCGGCCTCGACTGCCGGCCGGTGTCGATCGAGATCACCTATGGCCTCGAGCGCCTGGCCATGTATCTGCAGGATGTGGAGAGCATCTGGGAGCTCAGCTGGAACGGCGAGCGCTCCTATGGCGACATCTGGCTGCCGTTTGAGAAGGGCCAGTGCACCTACAACTTCGAGGCCTCCAACCCTGAGCGGCTACAGCAGCTGTTCGCCCTCTACGAAGCCGAAGCGGGCGATCTGGTGGCACGCAGACTGCCCGCGCCGGCCCTGGATTTCGTGCTCAAGTGCAGCCACACCTTCAACCTGCTGGAAGCCCGCGGCGTGATCTCGGTGACGGAGCGCACGGCCACCATCGGCCGGATCCGCACCCTGGCCCGCCAGGTGGCAGAAGCCTGGCTGGCCGAGCGGGAGGCCCTGGGCTTTCCGCTGCTCCAGGCCTGAACCGCCATCCTGCGCATCTGCCGCCATGTTGTTGATTCCCGAGCACAGGGCGCTCTTTCTGCATCTCCCCAAAACCGGAGGGCAGACGATCGAAAACCTCCTGGGCTTCCGGCACCACCACGATCACCACTCCACGAAGAACCTGCCGGAGGACTGGCAAAAGTGGTTCCGTTTCACCTTCGTGCGGCATCCAACGGATCGTTTCATCAGCGCCTGCAACTATTACGTCGGCATGGCGAAGCGGCATCACCATCGTTACCGGGATGTCGACAATCCATCTCCATTGATTCGGCTTCGTCTCTGGTTGCTGGATGAAACACCCAGCCTGCCTCAGGTGGTTGAGCGGTTGAAGGTGAGCCGCGATTACAAAAGGATCTCTTGTTTTGTGCCCCAGATGAAGCGGTTGAAAGTGGTTCAGCCCCACTTCATCGGTCGTTTCGAACGGTTCCAGCAGGATGTGGATACGGTATTGAGGCTGCTTGATTCAAGCCAGAGGCTGCAGCCCACCCTCCCCCACTTGAATCGGTCGCAACAGCACTACCGGATCGAGCAGCTCGATCGCCAGAGCCACAAGCGTCTGGCTCGCATGTACCGCGTTGACTACCGTCAGCTCGGCTACAGGCCCACAGTGGTGCGCTGATCCCGGCGGGTGGCAACCCTGAACTCCTGAACACAGCAGGGGGATCATGGCCAGGATGAACCGGTCGGTGCGCGACCTGGTGTGGGCGCTGCTAGTGGCCCTGGTGCTGCTGCGCACACTGGTGGTCAACCTGCATCCCCCCATGCCGGGCACGGGCGATCCGGCCCTGCTGCTTCGCGATGGCGAGCCAGCGCCGGCCATCGAACTGCAGGGCACCCTGCTGACTGATCCACGGCCGCTGGGAAGCAGCGGCGGTTGTAGCGCCCTGGTGCAATTGCCGGTGGGCCGCAGCGAACTGCGCTTCGACCATTGCCCGCAGCCTCTGCAACAGGGCTGGCAGGTGGCGGCGGTGGGACGCTTGCGGCAGCCAAGGCCTGCCCCCCACCCCCTGTTGAGCGGAGCGGCGGAACGGCTGGCGCGGCAGGAGGTGAGCAGCCAGCTGCAGGTGGATGCGCTGCGGGTGCTGGCACGGCCGGCCACACCCCTGGCGGATCTGCGCCGGCGGCTGGCAGAAAGGCTGATCGCAGGGGCTGGGGCTGAGCGGGGCGGGATCCTGGCTGCCCTGGTGCTGGGAAGCGCTGTCACCCCCCTGCCCCTGGAGGTGAGGGAAGCCTTCCGGGCGGCGGGACTGTCCCATGCGCTGGCCGCCTCGGGGTTCCACTTGAGCGTGCTGCTCGGGGCCGTCCTGCCGCTGACACGGCGCCTGCCCGCAGCGCTCCGGCTGCCGTTGAGCGGCGTGGCCATGGGGCTGTTCATCCTGCTGGCCGGACCGCAGCCATCGGTGCTGCGCGCCGTGCTGATGTCGGCCATGGCTCTGCTGGCGCTGGAGGCGGGGCGCCATGGCCGGCCGCTGGCGCTGCTGGCGGCCTCGGCGCTGCTGCTGCTGCTGCTGCAACCGCGCTGGCTCGCCGATGTGGGCTTCCAGCTCAGCGTCGTCGCCACTGCGGCCCTGCTGGTGAGCTCAGGCCCGCTGGAGCGCGGCCTGCGTTCGTGGCTACCGCCATGGTGCGCCGGCTGGCTGGCACCGGCCACCGCCGTGCCCCTGGCGGCCTGCCTGTGGACGCTGCCGCTGCAACTGCAGCATTTCGGTGTGGTGCCGGGGTACGCCCTGCTGGCCAATCTGCTGGCGGCACCGCTGCTCACCCCGCTCACCCTCGGGGCCATGCTGCTGGCCCTGGTGGGGCTGGTGCTGCCGTTCCTGCAGACCCTGCTGCTGCCGCCGCTGGCCTGGCTGGCCGGCCTGCTGCTGGCGATCAGCCAGACCGTGGCAGCCCTACCCATGGCCCAGTGGCAACTGGGCCGGCCGGCCCCTCTGCCCCTTCTGGTTCTGACGTCGGGGCTGCTGCTGCTGTTGCTGCCGGCCCTTGCTGGCCGCTGGCGACGTGCCGCCCCAGCCCTGCTGGTGCTTGCAGCCGTTGTGCACCTGGCAGCGCTGCGGGCCGACCAACTGCTGCTGGTGCACCAAGGATCCATGGATCTGCTGGTGGCTCGCCATCAAGGGCGGGGGGCCGTTGTGAGCGTGCGGGCCGACGCCAGCAGCTGCCATCAGGCCCGTCAACTGGGTGCCGGCCTTGGGATCTCGCGCTTCGACTGGGCGCTGCTGCTCGACCCCCTCGCTGCCGATCAGCCCCGGTGCTGGCAGGAACTGGCGGGTCTGGCACTGGGCGGCAGCCACGGCCAGTTGCCATTTGTGCCTGGCCAACGGCTCACCAGTCCGGGGCTGAGCGCCGAGCCGATCGATACCGCCAGCCGCGCTGTGCTGCTGAGCCTGAACCGGCGCCGCTGGTTGCTGCTGCCCGATCGGCAGGACCTATGGAACTGGCGCGACAGGCAGGCTGACGCAGGAGCGACGAATCGCCTCGATGGAATCTGGCTCGGCTTCCGGCCAAAGCGCACCGAGCAGGACTGGCTCCGACGCCAGGGCAGAGCGCAGATCTGGATCAGCGGGGCAGCCCAGCCACGATGGCCGGCGCAATGGCGTGCCAGCGGGCCCAGCGGCTCTCTGCAGGCTGCTGGTGGCTGATCACGGCCTAAAGTGAGTGAAGTGCTGAACGCTTGATCAGGGCCCCGCCGGGAGAGATTCCCTCCGAAGGTTGCCTGTGAGCAGCACCTGCCCCACCTGGAGAGGTGGCTGAGTGGTCGAAAGCGAACGACTCGAAATCGTTTGAAGGGCAACCTTCCGTGGGTTCGAATCCCACCCTCTCCGTTTTTACAGGATCAACAAAGATCCGAGTGGGTCCAAAATCACCC
>JBBASO010000073.1:0-11456 GCA_040399265.1 Prochlorococcaceae cyanobacterium | reverse complement strand
CTACCGCCCCCGCATCGCCGACGGCGAGTTGCGCGCCTGCCTGGGCGCCGCCGGAGCGGTGGTGATCGAGGGCCCCAAAGCCTGCGGCAAGACCCGCCTGGCCCAGCAGCTGGCCGCCTCCACGGTGCTGCTGGATGTGGACACCGCCGCCCGCCAGGCGCTGGCGGTGGATCCGGCCCTGGTGCTGGCGGGGCCCCGGCCGCGCCTGCTGGATGAGTGGCAGGTGGAGCCGGCGCTCTGGAACCAGGTGCGTCGAGCCGTGGATGCGGTTGAAGCGCCGGGGCAATTTCTGCTCACCGGTTCGGCTGTGCCGGCCGATGACGCTGAGCGTCATACCGGGGCCGGGCGCTTTTCATTTCTGCGGTTGCGGCCGATGAGCCTGGTCGAAAGTGGCGCCGGCCAGGGCGGCGTCTCGCTGGCGGCGCTGCTGGAGGGGGAGCCGCCAAGCTGCGCCGATCCGGGGTTGGTTGTGGCGGATCTGGCCGAGCTCGTCTGCCGCGGCGGCTGGCCGGCCCAGCTGGAGCGGCCCCTGGCGGCGGCTTCCCGGGCTGCTCGCGACTACCTGGAGCAGGTGCGCCAGGTGGACGTGCAGCGGGTGGATGGGCGGCGGCGGGATCCCCAGCGGTTGGGGGCCCTGCTGCGCTCCCTCGGCCGCAACGTCGCCACCGAGGTGAAGCTGTCCACCCTGGCGGCCGATGCCGGTGGTGCCGATGGGCCCCTCGACCCGCGTACCGTGGCCGACCACCTGCAGGCCCTGGAGCGGCTGATGGTGCTGGACAACCAGCCCGCCTGGCGGCCCCACCTGCGTTCCAAGGCGGCCCTGCGGCAGGCCCCCCGGCGCCATTTCTGCGACCCCTCCCTGGCGGTGGCGGCCCTCGGCGGCAGCCCAGATCGCCTGCTCAAGGATCTGGAGTGGCTGGGGTTGTTGTTCGAGTCGCTCGTCATCCGCGACCTGCGGGTGCTGGCCCAGGCGCTGGAGGGCGAGGTGTTCCACTACCGCGATGACTACGGCGTTGAGGTGGACGCGATCGTGCAGCTGCGCGATGGTCGTTGGGGCGCGATCGAGATCAAGCTCGGCCCGGGCCAGGTGGAGGCCGCCGCCGAAGGCCTGCTGCGCTTTCGCCAGCAGATCGACACCCGCCGCACTGGAGAACCCGCCTTCCTGGCGGTGGTCTGCGGCAGCGGCTATGGCTACCGGCGGCCGGATGGCATCGCCGTGGTGCCGGTGGGAGCGCTGGGACCGTGAACAGGCAGAAGGCAAAGCCAGGCAACCCACGCCAAACTGTCCCCATGAGCGCCTACGGCCCGTCCCTTCAGCTATTGCCACGGCCAGGAACTTCATGAGCGCTGACCTGCTCGATCACGTCGGCAGCCTGCTGCCATGAACGAGGCTGAAACCCGCGCTGAGCTGATCGATCCGCTGCTGGTGGCGGCCGGTTGGGGCGTGGTGGAGGGCAGCCGCATTCGCCGCGAGTTTCCGATTGCCCCCGGGCGCATTGAAGGAGGTGGCCGCCGCGGCAAGCCCCTCAGCGCCGACTATGTGCTCAGCTACCGCAACACCGCCCTGGCGGTGGTGGAGGCCAAGGCCGATGGGCTGCCGCTCACCGAGGGGGTGGGCCAAGCCAAGGAGTATGCCGCCAAGCTCCAGCTGCGCTTCACCTACGCCAGCAACGGCAAGGGCATCTACGCCATCGACAGGGAAACGGGCGAGGAGGGGGAGGCCGAAGCCTTCCCAAGCCCCCAGGAGCTGTGGCAGCGCACCTTCGCCGAAGAGAACGCCTGGCGCGATCGCTTCGCATCCATTCCTTACCCCGACAAGGGCGGCAGCTGGCAGATCCGCTTCTACCAGGAGATCGCCGTGAAGCGGGTGCTGGAGGCAATCACCTCCGGCCAGAACCGCATCCTGCTCACGCTGGCCACCGGCACCGGCAAAACCTCGATCGCCTTCCAGATCCTCTGGAAGCTGTTTGCCGCCCGCTGGAACCTCAGTGGCGAGCCCACGCGCCGGCCCCGCATCCTGTTTCTGGCCGACCGCAACAACCTCGCCGATCAGGCCTTCAACGACTTCACCGCCTTTGCCGCCTTCGAGGAGAACGCCCTGGCGCGGATCGAACCCGATGACCTGCGCAAAAAGGGTCGGGTGCCCACCAACGCCAGCGTCTTCCTCACCATCTTCCAGACCTTCATGAGCGGCCCGCCGGTGGACGGCAAGCCCTCCCCCTGGTTTGGCCAGTACCCGAGCGATTTCTTCGACTTCATCGTGATCGATGAATGCCACCGCGGCGGCGCCAACAACGAATCTACCTGGCGCGGCATCCTCGAGTACTTCGCCCCCGCCGTGCAGCTGGGCCTCACCGCCACCCCCCGCCGCGCCGGCAACATCGACACCTACGCCTACTTCGGTGATCCGGTGTTCACTTACTCCCTCAAGGAGGGCATCAACGACGGCTTCCTCACCCCCTTCCGCGTCAAGCAGATCACCACCACTCTCGATGAATACGTCTACACGCCCGATGACACAGTGGTGGAAGGTGAGATCGAAGCCGGCAAGATCTACAAGGAAGCCGACTTCAACAAAATCATCGAGATCAAACAGCGCGAACAGCAGCGGGTGGAGATCTTTCTGAACCAGATCGATCAACGCCAGAAAACCCTGGTGTTCTGTGCCACCCAGGACCATGCCCTGGCGATCCGCGACCTGATCAACCAGCTCAAGACCAGCACCGATCCCAACTACTGCCAGCGGGTCACCGCCAACGACGGTGAACTGGGCAACATCTGGCTGCGGGCCTTCCAGGATAACGAAAAGACGATCCCCACCATCCTCACCACCTCGCAGAAACTCTCCACGGGGGTGGATGCCCGCAACGTGCGCAACATCGTGTTGCTGCGGCCGGTGAATTCGATGATCGAGTTCAAGCAGATCATCGGCCGTGGCACTCGCCTGTTCGACGGCAAGGAGTACTTCACCATCTACGACTTCGTGAAGGCCCACCACCACTTCAGTGATCCTGAGTGGGATGGCGAACCCCAGGAGCCCGAACCCGTTGGCCCCGGGCAAGCTCCTCCCCCACCTGAACCCCCGGAACCCAAGGACCCCAACGGGGATGACGACACCAGCGGCCAGCCCCAACGCCAAAAGGCTCGCATCAAGCTGGGCGACGGCAAGGAACGCTCCATCCAGCACATGATGGTGACCAGCTTCTGGCACCCAGACGGCACACCAATGAGTTCCCAGCAGTTCCTGGAACTGCTCTATGGAAAACTGCCGGAGTTCGTGAAAGACGAAGCCGAGCTGCGGGAACTCTGGAGTTCCCCAGACACCCGCCGCAAGCTGCTGCAGGGCCTCGAGGAGAAGGGGTTTGGTGCAGCCCAGCTGGCCGAGATGCAGATGATCATCAATGCCGCGAACAGTGATCTTTTCGACGTGCTGGCCCATGTGGCCTATGCCCTGCAGCCCATCCCCCGTGAGGAGCGTGCTGAGCATGCACGCCTTTACATCCATTCCAAATGCACGAGCAAGCAGCAGCTCTTCCTGAATTTTGTTCTCCAGCACTACGTGACGCTGGGTGTGCAGGAGCTGGCCCTGGAAAAGCTCACGCCATTGCTGCAGCTCCGCTACCAGAACTCCATCGCTGATGCTGTCGCCGATCTGGGCAGACCAGAAGATATCGGCCAGCTCTTTTCAGGCTTCCAGAGGTATCTCTATGAGGCATCTGCTTGATTCCTGCTTCGTTCTTGAAGGCCTGTAGCCGCGAAAAGAAAGTGCCGAACAATCCAATGCACCTGACCCGCCACCTAAGACTTGCTGGCACACCCACCAGCTACTGGCGGGCAGGTGATCGGAAGCGTTCTCAACGCAAGGGATGGCACCATCGTTAAGGATCAAGATGTGCCTCGGCAGATGAGGCTGTGGTCGCACTTCTTGGGTGGGAGCTTGGAGAACTAGGCCATTGTGAATACGCCCACCACCTCCCAGCAATTCATCCACGTGGCGTTGTTGATTCCGCGCCCAGCAACTCCCGCAGCTGAGGGGCCAGTTGGGCAAAGGCCTGGCCCCGATGGCCGATGCGGCCCTTGAGCTGCTTGTCCATCTCGGCATAGGTGAGGCCTGCCTCGGGCACCAGGAACACCGGGTCGTAGCCAAAGCCGCCGCAGCCGCGGCTCTCTTCCAGGATCAGGCCCGGGCACTCGCCCTCCACCTCCAGGCGAATCGTGCCGCTGGGATCGGCCACGGCCAGGGCGGCAGTGAACCGGGCTGAGCGGTCGCCGGCCCCCGCCAGCTCGCGCAGCAGGCGGGCGATGCGGGCCTCGTCGCTACCCGCATAGCGGGCCGAGTGCACGCCGGGGGCGCCTCCGAGGGCCGTCACACTGAGGCCCGAGTCGTCGGCCAGGGCCCAGCAGCCCGTGGAGCGTGCCACGGCCTCGGCCTTCAGGCGTGCGTTTGCGGCGAAGGTGTGACCCGTTTCCTCCACTTCCAGGCCCTTGGGCTGGGGGCGGATCTCCAGGGGCAGATCGGCCAGCAGGTGCCCGAATTCGCGCACCTTGCCCGCATTGCCGCTGGCGATCACCAGGGGGAACAGGGCGGAGCCGGAGGCCATGAATCACCGAAATGGCGCTTCAGCATGCCCGAGACGGCTGCTGAAGCGCTCAAAGGGCTTCATCGAACCAGCGGCGCACGTTCAGGCCGGGGTGGAACAGGCTGGCGAGGAACGTGCTGCGGTGGGTGGCTCCCGGATTGCCGGTGCGCTCGGGGGTGACGGGCATCCCGGAATCAACGGGCACGCCTGAGGTGAGCAGGCTGCCCTGAAGGCGCTGGTGCTCTTCAGGAAGGGTGATGGAGCTCCACTGGGGCACCACGGCATCGGCCGCACCGCCATAGAAGCGGCAGGGCATGGCGTATCGACCGTGCAGGGCCGTGTTGGCTTTGATCTGACGGTAGAACTCCCCTTTGCCTTGGTTGAAATCAGCCAGAAACTCCCGATTCACCATGTCGAATGGTCGCTTTGGCAGGCACACATTGGATCCAATAGCTGGGTTCAGCCTGCAGATCGGTGTTGCCTCGTTCCAGTTCACCTCGGCCCAAGGGAACTGCTGGTTGAAAATCATGTTGGCAATCTCCAGATACTCTGGTCGCACCGCCTGCTCCATCAGACCGCTGATGCCGTAATAGGTCTGGTAGGCGCCGAATAGAATCGGCGTCACCGGTGTGAGCCAGTTGGGATCACCGGCAAAGGAATTCATCCAGTAGCCACAGAGCAGCGCCAGGTTTGAGGGGGCGCTGACCGCCGCCACCCTGGCGGGCAATGGAATCTCCGTCGACCCCTGCGCGTGCCTGTCCTGCAGGGCCTGCGCGAGCCACTGGGTGTTGAGCCCGCCCTGCGACCAGCCATTGAGAAAGAGCTTGTCACTGCGCAGGCCAAGATGCTGGATCAAGCAGCGGCTGGCCAGCAGCATGTCCTTGATGGTTTGGACCGTGGCCTCTTTGCAGGCATAGGCCTGAGCCGTTCGCGAATAGCCATTCCCGACATAATCAGCTGCGGCAACGATGTAGCCGTTTCCCGCCAGGGATACGATATTGAGTAGCGTCTCGATGCTCCGTGGTAATCCTATGGAGTTTAGATTGATCGTTCCGTTCTCGTAGATACAGGAAGGGGCATCTGCTGCTTCGAAGATCGTGCCGTGTTGCCACGACACCATCGGGAATCCCGCTCGATCCTGTAGCTGTGGAATGGCCAGCAACCCTGAAACTGTCTCTTCCGACTGCGTCTCTGGAATCCGTGTTCGGTAATAAATGCGATAGAGATCAACCCCATTGCTTGCCCCCATGCATGGGAGGTATGGGCTGAGATGTTGATGCTCGTTGAAGAAGTCGTATACAGACTCCCCGATGGCCAGTGGCTGGCAGATGTGATCATTAAGCCGCCCAGCCGAAGGGTTGCCGATCGCTGCCCAGGCGATCTCTCCGAGTTGGTCACAGGTCAGCGTGGTGCTGCCGGCGGGAAAAGCTGAAGACATGGATGCGGATGCGTTGCTCCTCAGCCCTTCAATGTGGCGGCGTGACCGTGCAGCGGCCACGGATCCCGGGGATCGGCGGTGTGTCTGGCCTTCCCCTCAGCCCTCCAGGGCGTAGCCGCGCGCCCAGCCCAGCACCTGTTCCACCCGCTCGGCCGTGGGTGCCTCGCAGTAGAGCCGCAGCAGCGGTTCGGTGCCGGAGAAGCGCAGCATCAGCCAATGGCTGGGGCCGAGACGCAGCTTCACGCCGTCGGCGGTGATCACCTCCTGCACAGGGTTGCCGGCCACCTCGGCCGGGGGCGTCTGGGCCAGGCGGGCCTCCAGGCTGCGCCGGGCGGCCATGTCCGGCAGGCGCAGGTCGAGCCGGTCGTAGCTGGCGGCACCGCCATGGGCCTCCTGCAGGGCATCGAGCCGCTCGCCAAGGGGTACGCCGCCTGCCACCAGCGCCTCGATCAGCAGCAGGGCGGCAAACGGCGCATCGCGCTCCGGCAGGTGCATGCCGAAGCCCACCCCGCCCGACTCCTCACCGCCCACCAGCACATCGCCCGCCAGCATCTCAGCGGCGATGTATTTGAAGCCCACCGGTTTCTCGAGCACCGGCCGCCCCAGACCTTCGGCCACCAGCTGCATCAGGTCGGAGCCGCTCACCGTTTTCACCACGGTGCCGCCCAGCTGGCGGGCCCGGGCCAGGTGGTCGATGAACAGAGGCATCAGCAGCTGGGTGCTGCAGAAGCGGCCGCGCTCGTCGATGGCGGCGATGCGGTCGCCGTCGCCGTCGAACACGATGCCCATCGCCGGCGATCCCGCCGCTGTACTCGCCCGCACCGCGGCGATCAGTTCGCCCAGGTAGGGCGCCAGGGGCTCGGGCGGGTATCCACCAAACAGGGGATCGCGCTTCGCCCGGATCTCCTGGATGGCGCCGCTGGCGCTGGCCTGTTCCCCCAGCAGGGCCGGCAGTACGCCGGCGGCGGAGCCGTGCATCGGGTCCACGATCACCCGCAGGCCGAGCCGCTGCAGGCCATCGGCCAGCGCGGCCGTGTTCACCTTGGCCCGCAGGCCTGCCACGTAGGCGCCGAGGGCGTCAAAGGAGGGTTCGCCCGCCGCTGGCGGCGGGATCGGCACGCTGATGCCGCCGGCGGCCAGGCGCGTTTCCACCCGCGCGGTGAAGTCGCCCTCCACCGAGCCGCCGAAGGGCCCCTTGATCTTCAGACCCAGCCATTCCGGCGGGTTGTGGCTGGCGGTGATCACCAGGGCCCCCAGGGCACCGCGCTCCACCACCGCCCAGCTGGAGGCGGGGGTGGGGGTGGGTGAGTCGGAGAGTATGGGGTCGAGGTCCACGCCGCGCACGGCGCTGCAGATCGCTGCGGCCAGTTCCGGCGCCAGGAAGCGGCGGTCGTAGCCGATTACCACCTCGCGGCTGCTCAGGCTCGCCGGCGCGGCGTAGGCCAGTTCCGCGGCGGCGGCGGCGGCCACCGGCAGCAGCCGCTCCACGGTGATGTCCACACCCAGCAAGCCGCGCCAGCCGTCGGTGCCGAAGGCGATCGGGGCCGCCTCCAGGGGCAGGGGGGCAGAGGCCATCGGTGCATCAGGCTGGAACGGGCTGATTCTGCTCCGGCGGGGCGGCAGGCCCATCCAGGCTGCGTTGCGGGTTGACCCGATGGTTCAGGAGGTGATCACCGACCGGCTGCTGCGCAGCTGGCTGCGCTGCCGGCGCCGGGCCTGGCTGGATCGCCATGGCAATCCAGGCGAGCGCCTCTGGAACGCCCACCGGGCCCTGGCCCTCAGCGACCAGCTGGCCAGTTTCCAGAGCCTGCTGCCCCAGCGGCCCGGCCATGGTGCGGCGGCCTGCGCCGCCGGCGCGCCCGGCGTGGTGGGGCTGCGGCTGCGATCGCCCGGTCCCGGCGGCGTCGAGCTCCAGGCCCATCCGGCCCTGCTGGAGCGGGTGAGCGGCCCGAGCGTGTGGGGTGAGCACGCCTACCGGCCGGTGCTGGGCCGCCAGGGCCGCAATCTCACCCGTGAGCACCGGCTGTTGCTGGCCCTTTGGGGACGCCTGCTGGCGGTGCGCCAACAGGCGCCGGTGCCCCAGGCTCTGGTGGTGGCCGGGGCGGAGCGGGGTCTTCAGCGGGAGCGCCTCAACCTGTCGGCCGGTCTGCAAGCTCAGCTCGATGACGTGCTGCCGCGGCTCATGGCCGAGCTCGGCCGCAGTGAGGCGCCGCCGCTGGTGGCCGATCGCAAGAAGTGCGTGCTGTGCGGCTGGCGGGGCCTGTGTGATCGGGAGGCGGCCCGGGAGGGGCACCTCAGCGAGGTGAGCGGCATCGGCGGCAAGCGCCGTGAGCTGCTGCTGGAGCAGGGAATCACCAGCCTGCCCCAGCTGGCGGCCAGCGATCCGGAGCAGCTGGCGGAGGCGCTGGCGGTGCATGGCGAGCAGCACCGCGAGATCGCCGCCGCCCTGGTGGCCCAGGCGCGGGTGCAGGCCTGTGGGGTGCCGGAGTATCTGGCGTCTGCCGGCGATGGAGCCATGGAGGCGGGTCCGCTGTCTGAGCTGGCCACCGCGCCGGGAGTGCTGCTCTACGACATCGAGTCGGATCCCGATGCCCGCGACGATTTTCTGCATGGCTTCGTGGTGGTGCCCCGCGCCGGGGCCTCGGACTGGCCGGTGCGGCCCGATCCGGCTTGGCGCTACCAGCCGCTGCTGGCCCTGCAGGAGCACGGCGAAGCCCGGCTCTGGCAGCGCCTGCGGCGCTATCTCGCCCGCTATCCCGCCTGGCCCGTGCTGCATTACGGCGAGACCGAGCGGATCGCTCTGCTGCGCCTGGCCGAGCGCCAGGGGGTGCCGGAGGCGGAGCTCGCCGGGCTGCGCACCCGCCTGGTGGACGTGCATGCCCGGCTGCGCCGCCACTGGCGGCTGCCGGTGACCAGCTACGGACTCAAGGCGGTGGCGGGCTGGCAGGGCTTCCGCTGGAGTCAGGCCGGCGTGGATGGCGCCCGCTGCCTGCTCTGGTGGCGCCAGTGGCGCCGCGACGGCGGTGCGGCCAGGCTGCAGCGGATCTTTCAGTACAACCGCGACGACAACCTGGCCACCTGGGCGGTGGTGCGCTGGCTGCTCGATCAGGAGCCCTGAGCGGGCCGCACCGGTGGGGCCACGAATCGCTCCGGCAGCGACAGCCGCACCCGGGCCGCGCCCTGCCCTTCTCCCACCGCCAGCACGCTCCGCTCCAGGCCCTGGCGCCGCACCATCGCCAGGCCGATGCGGTCGCCGTTGGCCAGCGCGAGCGCGGAGGTGATCCGTCCGAGCCGCTGCACCGGCTCGCCGTTGAGGGGCTCACCGGGCTGGGGCGGCCGCTCAGCGGTGGTGGCGGTCCAGTGCCACCGACGCAGCTGCTGCCTCACGCCGTCGTAGGTGGCCAGTTTCGCCAGGGTCTCCTGGCCCACGTAGCAGCCCTTGCTGAGGCTCACCCGCGCCGCCAGCCCCAGCTCGAAGGGGTTGTGCTCGTCGTTGAGCTCGGCCGGCGCGGCCGGCAGCCCCTGCTGCAGCCGCCAGCGCTCCCACTCTTCGGGGGCGAGCGGCTGGCGCCTGGCCCAGGCCTGCGGCAGCGTGGCGGCTTCGCTCTGCAGCACCAGCGCCTGCCCCAGAGGGCCCTCGCCCAGCTGCCAGCCTCCACCAGCCGGCAGGGGGGCCCAGCCTCCACCCGCCACGGCCGGCAGGGTTTCGTCAGGCCCCGCCACCGGCATCAGCCACCAGGCCGGCTTCGGTGGGCCCAGCCGCACCCGGTCGGCGGGGAACAGCACCCGATCCAGCGCCCGGTGCACCGCCGCACCATCGCCGGCGCTCACCACCAGCCAGGCGCCCTCCCCATCGACCAGCACCTCGGCGAGAGCGCCCATCCGGCCCGTGGCACTGATGCAGCAGGTGGGAATCCACTGGCCGGGCCGGGCCGCTTCGATGGCGGCGCTCGTCTGGCCGTGCAGAACGCGCCGGCTGTCGTCGCCGTCGAGGCGGATCAGCCAGGCGGGCTGGCGGGCGACGGCTGCACCTTCCGGATGCCAGTCCCAGACGGTGGTTCGGCCTGCCGCATCGCTCATCGCCCGACGCCGGCGGCCGCTCCGGCGGCCACCTCCTCCAGCAGAAACAAACTGCGCAACTCCAGGCCGGCGGCGGTCATCGCCGCCAGGCCGCCCTCCTGCCGGTCGACGATCGTTACCACCCGGTTCACCACGTAACCGGCCTCACGCAGCTGCTGCACGGCCTTGAGCGAGGAGCCGCCCGTGGTGACCACATCCTCCAGCACCGTCACCGTGCTGCCCGCCGGCGGCAGCGGACCCTCCAGCCAGGCGCCGGTGCCGTGCCCCTTGGCCTCCTTGCGCACGATCAGGGCATCGAGGCTGCGGCCATCGAGGGCGGCTCGCATCGCCACCGCGCTCACCAGCGGGTCGGCGCCCAGGGTGAGCCCGGCCACCGCCACCGCGGCCGGCTCCACCAGGGCCAGCAGCTGCTCCCCCAGCAGCGCCAGCCCCTCACCGCTAAGGCTCACGGGCTTGCAGTTCACGTAGTGGTCGCTGGTGCGGCCTGAGGCCAGCATGAAGGTGCCGTGGCGGTAGGCCCGGCTGGTCAGCCGCTCGAGCAGCAGCGCCCGCCCGTCGGCAGCTGCCGCTGGCGTGGGGGCGGGGCTGTTCGGCCCGGAAACCGGATGAACCACTGGTGCTGGCGCGTCGGATTGCCTAGTTTGCGTGCTGCCCGTCGCTGCTGGTGCCGATGACCTCTTCTGTGCGCCCGCTGCTCGCCCTGGCCAGCCTGCTTGCGGCAGCCCTCACCGGTGCCCTGGCAACGGCCGTCGCCCCTGCCCAGGCTGGCCCGGTGGTGTGCACCACCACCCTCGAGGCGCCGTTGCCGGGCGCCGTCGGTGCCGCTCCGAGCGGCCCGGTGGAAGTGACCCGCTGCGACACGGTGCAGACCGTGCCCGAGCTGGTGGAGCGCCGCTTCTTCAGCTACACCGCCCCCTTCGCCCGGGCCGTGAGCGTGCCCAACCAGATCGCCGAGCTGTTCGGGATCGCCATGGGCGGTGAAGAGGGCAACCGGGTGATGGGCCTGGGCTTTACCGACCAGGCGATCATCTGGGATGGCACGGCGATTCAGAACACCACCCGCTTCCTGCTCGACCAGCAGGGCGATCCGGTGCCCCGCCGCACCGCCGATGTGCCCAACGGTTTCCCCACCAGCATCGGCGGCGGCTGGCAGGATGGCGGAGCATCCGGCTCCGGCGGCAGTGGAGGATTCAGCGCTGGGTCCTCCAGAGGATTCAGTGGAGGAGGCGGTGGTCCCGTCCTCCTGCCGACGACGACGGTGCGGGGTCTCTGGTGACCCGGCCGGGGGTCTAGCAATCTGGTGAATGCAGCGGACTCATAATCCGCCTTAGGCGAGTTCGATCCTCGCGACCCCCATC
>JBBASO010000072.1:0-11782 GCA_040399265.1 Prochlorococcaceae cyanobacterium | reverse complement strand
CAAGGCGATCGCTCAGATGCTGCTGCCATCACCAAAGACGACCACGCAGGCGGCATTGAGCAGGCGGCAGTTGCCGCTGGCCGCCTGGCTCACCGGGGCGTAGGTCCAGGTGAACGAAACGGAGTCGGAGCCGAACGCCTGGACCGAGGCGTAGTTGAGCTGATACGTGGTCTAGGGCACGGCGATCACGGTGGTCTGCTGAGCGGCAGCCGCATTCACCGATGCGGTGACGGCCGCGGCGGTGGCCATGCCGGCCACCCCCCACGCCAGCGGAGCCGTGCCATACCAGCCATAGGTCCAGGGCCGGGCCGCCCAGGAGCCGCCGGAGGCCGGTCCGCCGAGGCCCCCGCCGAAGCCGGGGCGGGCCTGAACCGAAATCCCCGACACCACCACAGCGGCCACAGCACCGGCGGGAAGCAGCCCCAGGAGGCGGCCAGGGACAGCTACTCGCGGTCGGCCAGGGGCAGGCCCTCGCGGGGAAGCGGCTCAGCCATCGGAATGGCGCCAGCTGCCCTGGCGGCCGCCGTGCTTCTCCAGCCGCCGCACCGGCCCGATTGTCATCGCCGGATCCACCGCCTTGCGCATGTCGTACAACGTGATCAGGCCCACCTGTAAGCCGTCAGCGCCTCCATCTCCACGCCGGTGGCGGCGGTGGTGCGGGGGCTGGCCGCCAGCGGCAGCGGATGACAGAGGGGAATCAGCTCCCAGGTGCGCTTGGCCGCCTGGATCGCCGCCACCCGCGCCACCGCCAGCACATCCACCATGCCGGCGGCATCGCGGGCATCGAGATGGGTGAGAGCGGCGGGATCAGCGGACATCGCCGGCTGCGTCGTCTCCTGCGGAATAGGCTCGTCCGGCGGCATCTCCATCGACTCTCCAAGCTGCATCTCCATCCCTGTCGCCATCGTCGTCCGGCAGCCGCTGCCGCTGATCCTGCAGCAGGGCGGTGAAGGCGTCGACCTCGAGCGGGCGGCTGAACAGATAGCCCTGGTAGGCATCACAGCCGAGCTGTTCGAGCAGCTGCAGCTGCCCCGCCGTCTCCACCCCCTCGGCCAGGGTGCTGAGGCCAAGACCACGACCCATCGCCAGGGCAGTGCGCACGATCGTGCGGGATGCCTCGCTGCGTTCGAGGCCGGCCACGAAGCTGCGATCAATCTTCAGCTTGTTGAGAGCGAGCCGGTTGAGCACCTTCAGCGAGGAGAAGCCGGTGCCGAAATCATCGAGGGAGAGATGCACGCCAAGGGCCGCCAGGGCCCGCATCTGGCGACGGGCACCAGCGGCGGGGAGGATGCAGGATTCGGTGATCTCCAGCTCCAGCAGCACGGGAGGCAGCTGGAAGCGCTCCAGCAGCAGCGCCACCAGTTCCGCCAGGCTGGGCGAGGAGGCCTCGAACTGACGGGCGGAGATGTTCACCGCCAGCCGCGGCGGGTTGAGCCCCTGATCGAGCCAGCGGCGCAGCTGCCTGAACGCATGCTCCAGCACCCAGCGGCCGAGCTCGAGGATCAGGGCGCTGCGCTCCGCCAGCGGCACGAAGCGATCGGGCGACACCGCGCCCAGCTCCGGGTCCTGCCAGCGCAGCAGCGCCTCCACCCCCACCAGCCGACCGCCGCCGTTCACCTGGGGCTGATAGACCAGCCGCATCCCCCCTTCAACGAGGGCCCGGCCGAGGCGGTTCTCGAGCGCCATCTCCTGGCGCAGTTCGGTGGTGAACGCCGGCTCGTAGTGCAGCAGCGTGCCGGGGGCGATCGCGCGGGCCCTGCTGAGGGCCGTGGCGGCGGCCTCCAGCAGGCTCTCGGCATCGCTGCCGTCGAGCGGGGCCAGGCTGTAGCCGCAGCTGAAGCCCAGACTCACACCGGCCGCGGCGGTCAGGTGATCCCGCAGCTGCCGCGCCACCAGCGCGGCCGACGTGTGCAACCCATCGGCAGGTCCGGTCGATGGGGGCAGCTCCCGCAGCAGCAGGAACTCATCGCCACCGAAGCGACCCACCAGATCACCGCTGCGGCTCCAGCGCAGCAGGGCGACGGCCACGGCCCGCAGCAGGGCATCACCGGCGGCACGCCCTTCGCTGTGGTTCACCCGGCGAAAACCGTCGAGATCGATCCAGAGCACCTGCAGCGCACAGAACTCCGGCATGGCAAGGCGCCGCTCGAGATCGCGGCGCACCGATTCAGCGTTGGCCAGACCGGTGAGCGGATCCCGGAAGGCCAGCTGGGAGAGCTCCTCCATCGCGTTGTGCAGCTCGGTGACATCGCGTACCTGCAGGCTGGCGGCAACGGCGGCGACACCCTCCCGATCCTCCACCCGCGCGGCGCGCAGCTCCAGCACGGCGCGGCGGCGGCGACCGTCGGCGGTCTGCAGCGGCAGCTCGAAGCGCCGATCCAGGCCCGCCAGCACGGCGCCCCAGTACTGCTCGAAGGCCTCGAGCGACTCGCGCGGCAGGAACTCCTGCAGCCGCCGGCCCTGCAGCTCCCCGAACGGCACGGCCAGGATCCCGTGCAGGGAAGGATTGGCGAACAGGAAGCGCCCGCCGGCATCCACCTGACCGAGGCCGTCGGTGAGCTGGGCCACCAGCTCCAGGTAACGGGCCTCACTGCTGCGCAGAGAGCGGATCAGCGCCTCCTGCACGGCGCGGGCCTCCTCGCTGCGCTGCAGATCCTGACGGGAACTGATATCGCGCAGGGAGAGGGTCCAGCGGGGTTCGGCAGCGGCAGCGACGAGGCGGTGGGCCTCCAGTTCCATCGGCAGGACGCGGCCCCCCTCAGCCTGCAGGTCGATCTCGAAGTGCAGCTGCTCCCCCGGCAGCAGCGCCTCCAGGCGCCGACTGAGCACCTCGGCCTGGCCCGGATTGGGCAGCCAGCGCCAGAGCGGCTGCCCATACATCACCCCGGGGGGCAGCCCGAGCACCTCCGCCAGGCGGCCGTTCGCCTCCAGGATCCGGCCGCCGCCGCCGGCCAGGATCAGCAGATCGGCGCTGAACTGCACCATCTGGCGCAGGTAGGGCAAGGACTGAACCGCCTCCCTGAGCTCATGGCGCAGGCGCACGATCTCGCGCTCCAACCGACGCTCCTCGGCCGAACGCGGCTCGGCTCCCTCACCGCTCATCGGCAGGAGGGCCCGGGCGGAGGCTCGTGCAGGGCACCGAGCACGAACGCCTCCACCGCCGCCTGATCCTGCAGCCCGAGATGGCGCGCCCCGGAAGGGGCGAGCATGCAGGGGATGCGGTCGAGCGCTTCACTCCACCAGCCGGTGATCCGCTGCAGCTGCTGGCGATCGAGGAAACGGTCCGGATCGGCGCATAAACCGGCTTCCGCCAGGCAGCGTTCCAGCTCGCCCGGGTCGGCGATGTTGCAGGAGTGCCGCCAGAAGCGACGGAAGATGGCGGTGCGCAAGGGTGCGGCCCGGTCCGGCTCCTCCGACTCCACCGCGGCCTGCAGCAGGAGCGCGGCATGGGAATTCACCCACACCGGCGGCAGCTGCACCGCCAGGTCGGGAGCGCGGCGCTGCACATCGTCCACCTCATGGCGGAGGGTCTGCAGGTCGTCGGGATGGTTCGCTGCTGCGAAGGCACGGGGCAGGTGCGGCTTGTGCTCCACGCCGACCCACCAGATCCGGGAGGCCACCCCCAGGCGGTTCAGCCACTCGTTCAAGGTGAAGCAGTAGGGACAGTTGAAATCGGAGACCACCACCACGCGGCTGCTCTCCAGCTCCGGGGGCAGGGCATCGGAGCGGGACACCGGCCGGATGCGGGATCAGTCGATTTTATCGAGCGGCTCCGCTTTCCCCACGGCCTGCGAGCGGTGATCCAGGATTTGCGCACCCCGAGCGACTCCGGTGCCCCTGGCCCGCCCGTCCACCTACCTCTGCGCCTTCCTCACCCTGCTCAACGACCGGCTCAGCGAAACCCTGATTTTTCCGCTGCTGCCCTTTCTGCTGGCAGGCTTCACCAATGACGGCCGCACCCTCGGGCTGCTCACCGGCAGTTACGCCGTCGCCCAGTTTCTGGCCACACCGCTGATCGGAGCGATGAGCGACCGCTACGGCCGCCGGCCGGTGATGGCGGTTTGCGTGGCGGGCACGGTGGTGGGCCTGACAGTATTCGCCGCCACGATCGCCACCGACTGGAGCGCCATCCCCTGGGCCGCCGGCACCAGCCTGCCCCTGGCATTGCTGTTCACCGGGCGGCTGCTGGATGGGGCGAGCGGTGGCACCGCCGCCACGGCCGCCGCCGTGCTGGCCGATGTATCGCCACCGGAAAAGCGGGCCAAGGCTTTCGGCCTGATCGGCGTGGCCTTCGGGCTGGGCTTCATCCTCGGCCCGGCGCTGGGGGGCCTGCTGGGCAGGCTGAACGTGAATCTGCCGCTGCTGATCGCCGTGCTGATCGCCGTACTCAACCTGGTGCTGGTGCTGGCGCTTCTGCCGGAAACCCACCCGGTCTCGGCCCGCATCGCCCTGCCACCCAAGCGGGAGCTGCAACCCTTCACCCAGCTGTCGCGGGTGTTCGCCAACCCCCGCGTGCGCCGGCTCTGCACCGCCTTCTTTCTGTTCTTTCTGGCCTTCAGCGGCTTCACCGGCGTGCTGGTGCTCTACTTCAAGCAGCGCTTCGGCTGGGGTCCCGGCCTGGCCGGCGCCGCCTTCCTGGTGGTGGGAGTGGTGGCCACGGTGGTGCAGGGCGGGCTGATCGGCCCGTTGGTGAAGCGCTTCGGCGAATGGCGACTCACCCTGGCGGGTCTGGGCTTCGTACTCGCCGGCTGCGCCCTGGTGCCCCTGGCCCCGCCCGAGCGGGCCGGAGCCGTGGTGTTTCCAGCGGTGGCCTGCCTCGCCCTCGGCACGGGGCTGGTGACGCCCTGCCTGCGGGCCCTGGTATCGCGACGGCTCAATGACAGTGGCCAGGGAGCTGCTCTGGGCAGCCTGCAGGGCCTGCAGAGCCTGGGCAGTTTCATCGGCCCGCCCCTGGCGGGCCTGGTCTATGAAACCGTGGGTCGAACCAGTCCGTTCTGGCTGGGCACCGCCCTGCTGGCCGGAGTGATGGTGCTGGTGGCCGATGGACGCCGCACGCTTGAGCGCTGAACTTGAGGGCTGAGGTCGTCAAGCAGACGGAACACAGTCCGTACCCATCAGCCTGGCTAGGTTCGCCTCATGAACGATTCAGCGGCCGCGGAGACCATGGTCAGCAACAGTGCTGCCTCTGAAACAGCTGCAACTCCTACAGCAGCCACTGAAACAACTGACAAACAACCGGCTGTGAAGAAAGCCACCGGCAACGAAACGGCTCTCAGCGCAACCACTGGCAACGCCCTTGCAGCCACAGGCGCCGATGCGCCCATGGGCGTCGCCCCGGAGCTCTACATCAACCGGGAACTGAGCTGGATCGCCTTCAACGAACGGGTGCTCTCCCAGGCCCTCAACGAGCACACCCCGCTGCTGGAGCAGGCCAAGTTCAGCGCCATCTTCAGCAACAACCTTGATGAGTTCTTCATGGTGAGGGTCGCCTCCCTGAAGAGCCAGCAGGAGGCGGGGGTGGCCACCCTCAGCGACGACGGCCTCACCGCCCTGGAGCAACTGGAGACGATTCAGGCCAGGCTTCGCCCCCTGCTGGAGCTGCAGCAGCAGCACTACCGCCACTCCCTCAAGAACCAGCTGGCCGAATATGGCGTACTGCTGCTCGATTACGCCAACCTGAGCACGCGCCAGCGCGCCTGGGTGGATGACACCTTCCGCACGGCGATCTTCCCGGTGCTGACACCGCTGGCCGTCGATCCATCCCACCCGTTTCCGTTCATCAGCAACCTCAGCCTGAATGTGGCGGTGCTGGTGCGCGATCCCGAAACGGGCCAGCAGCAGTTCGCCCGGGTGAAGGTGCCGCAGAAGATCCTGCCGCGCTTCCTGGAATTGCCGGTGAGCCTGAGCGGCAAGCGCCCCAAGCCCGTCTACACCGCCGTGCCCCTGGAGCAGGTGGTGGCGTTCAACCTGGCCCTGCTGTTCCCGGGCATGGAGGTGGAGGGGCATTACTTCTTCCGCATCACCCGCGACGCCGATCTGGAACTGCGCGACCTTGAGGCCGACGACCTGATGGAGGCGATCGAGGAAGGCCTGCGCAAGCGGCGGCGCGGTGGCGAGGTGGTGCGGCTGGAAGTGACCGATGAGATGCCCGAAGCGGTGGTGCAGCTGCTGATGGAGGGCATGGCGGTGGAACCGGAGGACGTCTACCGGATCAATGGTCCGCTCGGCCTCGACGACCTGATGGGCCTGCTGGCCGTCCCCCTGCCCCAGCTCAAGGACAAACCGTTCAAGGGGCGCACCGCCCCAGCCCTGGTGCGGGCCCAGCGCACCAACCTCGAAGACGGATCCCTCAAACCAGAGGAATTCGAGAGCATCTTCTCGGTGCTGCGTCGCGGCGATGTGCTGCTGCACCACCCCTTTGATCTGTTCTCCACCTCCGTGGAGGAATTTCTGAACCAGGCAGCCGACGACCCGGCCGTGCTGGCGATCAAGATGACGCTCTACCGCACCTCCAAGGACTCCGCGGTGGTGGCAGCCCTGATCCGCGCCGCCGAGAACGGCAAGCAGGTGATGGCCCTGGTTGAACTGAAGGCCCGTTTCGATGAAGACAACAACATCCAGTGGGCCCGCCAGCTGGAAAGTTCAGGTGTGCATGTGGTGTACGGGGTGATCGGTCTCAAGACCCACACCAAGATCACCCTCGTGGTGCGCCGGGAGAAGCAGCAGCTGCGCAGCTACGTGCACGTGGGCACCGGCAACTACAACTCAAAGACCTCGAATCTCTACACCGATCTGGGTCTGCTCACCGCTCGGCCGGATTACGCCGCCGATCTGGTGGAACTGTTCAACTACCTCACCGGTTTCTCCAAGCAGCAGAGTTTCCGCCGCCTGCTCGTGGCCCCCGTCACCCTGCGGCGTGGCATGGAGGAGCTGATCAGCCGCGAAATCAGCCATGCCCTGGCAGGCCGCGGCGGCCACATCCGCGCCAAGATGAATTCTCTTGTTGATCCGCCGATCATCGCCCTGCTTTACCAGGCTTCCCAGGCGGGAGTGCGGATCGAGCTGGTGGTGCGGGGCATGTGCAGCCTCAGGCCCGGCCTGAGCGGCGTCAGCGATCAGATCAGCGTGGTGAGCGTGATCGGCCGGTTCCTGGAGCATTCCCGCTTGTTCTGGTTCGCCAATGGCGGCGAACCAGAGGCCTACATCGGCAGCGCCGACTGGATGCCCCGCAACCTCAACCGGCGGGTGGAGGCAGTGGCGCCCGTGCTTGATGAGCGGATGCGCGCTCAACTAGAGCAGCTTCTTGAGCTCTACCTGAACGACGCCGGCGCCTGGCACATGGACAGCGATGGCCAGTTCAGCCAGCGTCAGCCTGATGGCGAAGGCCAGCTGGCCCAGGCTGAGCTGATGCGCAACTGGCGGGGTGGCTACACACCAGCAGGCGCCTGAGTCTGTATCACCGGCTACGCATCGGCGCGGCCAGATGCATCTACCGGCTACAGGGAATGTGTGCGGATCTGCACCGTTTCAGCGATTGCGCTGGTGCAATCTGATGCGCATTTTCAGATCGATGCGGAAAATCTTCCGGTTTTAACTCTCCCAACCATGGCGGCAGTGCTAAGTTCCGCGCAAATCTGATTCGGAGGCCTGGGTGTGGGGACGCCTGAGCATTCCGCTGCAGGGATCCGCTCCGGCGCATCCCGACAGCGACAGCATTCATCCAATCATTCGTCCAAGCGGCAGCAGTCATCCAATCGTCAAACCAGCGCCGTTTCAGCCAAACCGCCTGCGGGAGGAGGTCGTCGCTCTCCGGGCCGCGTGAGTGCCGATTCCATTGGCTGGTATCTCAGCACCATCGGCCGGGTACCACTGCTCACGCCTGCCGAGGAAATCGAACTGGCACACCACGTGCAGGCCGGCAAGCGGCTGCAGGCTCTGCCGGAGGGTGATCTCACCCCCCAGCAGAAACGCCAGCTGCGCATGGCCCAGCGGGCCCGCGACCGGATGATGGCCGCCAACCTGCGACTGGTTGTGAGCGTGGCCAAGAAGTACCAGAACCAGGGGCTGGAGCTGCTGGACCTGGTGCAGGAAGGGGCGATCGGCCTTGAGCGTGCCGTCGACAAGTTCGACCCGGCGATGGGTTACAAGTTCTCCACCTACGCCTACTGGTGGATCCGCCAAGGCATGACCCGGGCGATCGACAACAGCGCCCGCACGATCCGGCTGCCGATCCACGTGAGCGAGAAGCTGGCGAAAATGCGGCGGATCAGCCGGGAGCTGTCGCACCGGCTCGGCCGCCAACCGAACCGGCTGGAGCTGGCCCACGCCCTCGACATGCGCCCAGAGGAACTGGAGGAGCTGATCTCCCAGAGCGCCCCCTGTGCCTCCCTCGACGCCCACGCCCGCGGTGACGAGGACCGCAGCACTCTCGGGGAACTGATCGCCGACCCCGCCAGCGGCGAGCACTTCGACAGCATGGACCGCCATCTCCAGAAGGAGCATCTCGGCACCTGGCTGGCCCAGCTGAACGAACGGGAGCAGACGATCCTGAAACTGCGCTTCGGCCTGGAAGGTCACGAACCGCTCACCCTTGCCGAGATCGGCCGCCTGATCAACGTGTCGCGGGAGCGGGTGCGCCAGCTCGAGGCCAAGGCCATCATGAAATTGCGCCTGTTCAGTAACCTCCAGCAAGCGGCCTGAGCAGGGCACCTGAACGCACCCTTCGACTGGCCCAGGCAGCTTCTCGGGGTGGCGGCGGTCGCAGGCTGGCTCACCCTGTTGGCTGTGGCGGCCTTGGCGGTGCGCCGACGCTGGCACGGAGCGACCAACCCCGGACAGCGGGAATGGAGCCGCAAGCTGGTGCACATCGGCACGGGCGCGGTGGTGCCGATCGCCTGGCACCTGGGCATCGACCGGGCGATCGCCCTGCCCGCCGCCGCCGCCATCACCCTGCTCGCCGCCCTCAACCACCGGCTGCGACTGCTGCCGGCGGTGGAGGACGTGGGCCGCGCCAGCTACGGCACGGTGGCCTACGGCGCCTCGATCACCCTGCTGCTCTGGCTGCACTGGCCGGAGCGGCCAGCCTGTGTGGCAGCAGGGGTGCTGGTGATGGCCGTAGGCGATGGTCTGGCCGGTCTGATCGGACCGCTGTGGCCCAGCCCCTCCTGGCAGGTGCTGGGGCAACGCCGTTCCCTGCTCGGAACCGGCACGATGGCGCTGGCCAGCGGCGCTGTGCTGACCGTGCTGAAGCTCGCCGCTGGTGGGCTGAGCGCCGGACCGTCCTGGCCGGCGGTGCTGCTGATCGCCATGGCCGCCACCCTGCTCGAACAACTGGCGGTGGGTGGGATCGACAACCTGAGCGTGCCCCTGGGGGTGGCCTGGTTATGGCAGCGGTTCGGCACCGCAGGCGGCTGAAGGGGAGGCTTACGTAGGTTCGTCCTTCCCGCCTGCACACCGGCTCACCATCAGCCGGATCCTTCAGGCCACGGCAGCAGGCTGACGGCAGCCCGCCCGCACCGCGGCCGCCAGGGTGTCGAGCACGGAGGCGGTGATGGTGGTGTCGATGCAGCCATCGGTGACGCTCTGGCCGTAGGTGAGCTGGCTGAGATCGGCGGGGATCTTCTGGTTGCCGGCCACCAGATGGCTTTCGATCATCACCCCCATCACGTGATCGGAACCGGCCTGCACCTGCTCCGCCACCCGGGCCGCCACCTCAGCCTGCCGGCGATAGTCCTTGTTGGAGTTGCCGTGGCTGCAGTCCACCATCAGCCTGCTGGGCAGACCTACCTTCGCCAGTTCGGCAGCGGCGGCCTCGATCGCCTCCAGGTGGTAGTTGGTGCCCTGCTTGCCGCCCCGCAGCACGAGGTGGCCATCCGGATTGCCGGTGGTGGTCACGATCGAGGCGTAACCCTGGCGGTTGATGCCGAGGAAGTGGTGGGGCCGTGACGCGGCCTCCACCGCGTTGATCGCCGTGGCGACGCTGCCATCGGTGCCGTTCTTGAAACCGATCGGCATCGACAGGCCTGAGGCCATCTCGCGGTGGGTCTGGCTTTCGGTGGTGCGGGCACCGATGGCTGTCCAGCTGATCAGGTCGGCGATGTACTGGGGCACCACCGGATCGAGCAGCTCACTGGCTGCCGGCAGCCCCAGCTCGGCCAGATGCAGCAGCAGGCCGCGGGCGCGGCGCAGGCCGGTGTTGATGTCGTAGCTGCCGTCGAGATGGGGATCGTTGATCAGGCCCTTCCAGCCCACCGTGGTGCGCGGCTTCTCGAAATAGACCCGCATCACCACCTCCAGCTCGGCCCGATGGCGGTCCCGGGCGGCTGCGATGAAACCCGCATACTCCTTGGCCGCCTCCAGATCGTGCACCGAACAGGGGCCCACGATCACCAGCAGCCGCTGGTCGCGGCCGTGCAGGATCGCCTGAACGGCACTGCGGGCCTGCTGCACGGTGGCGGCGGCTCTGTCGCTGAGCGGCAGTTCCCGGTGCAGCAGTTCCGGCGGCACCAGCGGCCTGGTTTCCACCACATGGAGGTCGCTGGTGGTGGCGTGCATGGGAATCGGGCTGCCTGGAGTGGTGCCGGGGAGGAACATCTCAGCCTAAACAGCGCCGTCCTGTTCAAAGCTTCTGAGCGGGTCTGCAGCCGTTCACACCAACGGCCGGTCAGGCCGCCGAGAACAATGGGAAACGATTGTCCAGTGAATGCGATGGCCGCCAGCAGTTTCCTTGCCGACTACCGCGCCGCCGCGGCCGAGCGCGTCGCGCTGGCGGTGCCGGCCCTTCCCCTCAGTGCCCCTCAGGCCGCTGCCCTCACCGAACTGCTGGCGGCTCCACCCACTGGCGAAGAGGCCTTTCTGCTGCACCTGCTCAGCGAGCGCATCCCCCCCGGCGTCGATGAGGCCGCGTATGTGAAGGCCAGCTGGCTGCTGGCGGTGGCCAACGGGGAAGCCACCAGCCCCCTGGTGAGCCCGGTGCAGGCGGTGCAACTGCTGGCCACGATGATCGGCGGCTACAACGTGGGGGCCCTGATCGAACTGCTCTCCAGCACTGATCAGACCATCGCCGAGGCCGCCGCAGAAGGGCTGAGCAAAACCCTGCTTGTCTACGACGCCTACAACGACGTCCTGGAGCTGGCGACCAGGAATGCCTACGCCAAGCGCGTGGTCGACAGCTGGGCCGCTGGCGCGTGGTTCACCGCCAGGCCCGAGCTCCCCGCCGAGATCACCGTCACGGTGTTCAAGGTGGAAGGCGAAACCAACACCGACGATCTCTCCCCGGCCACCCACGCCACCACCCGGCCCGACATCCCGCTGCACGCCACGGCGATGCTGGAAACGCGGCTGCCCGGCGGCCTGGCCACCATCGCTGCACTCAAGGCCAAGGGCCATCCGGTGGCCTACGTGGGCGATGTGGTGGGCACCGGCAGCTCCCGCAAATCAGCGATCAACTCGGTGCTCTGGCACACCGGCGCCGACATTCCCCACGTGCCCAACAAGCGGGGCGGTGGCGTGATCCTGGGGGGCAAGATCGCGCCGATCTTCTTCAACACCGCCGAAGACTCCGGCGCCCTGCCGATCGAATGCGAGGTGAGCGGCCTGAACACTGGCGATGTGATCACGATCCGCCCCTATGCCGGCACGATCGAGCGCGCCGCCGGTGAGGCGAATGCCGGCGAGATCGTGGCCCGCTTCGCGCTCAAGCCCAGCACCATCACCGATGAGGTGCGTGCCGGCGGCCGCATCCCCCTGCTGATCGGCCGCTCGCTCACCGACAAGGTGCGCG
>JBBASO010000071.1:0-11975 GCA_040399265.1 Prochlorococcaceae cyanobacterium | reverse complement strand
GTGGTCGTGGTCGCAGGTGCTGTGGTCCTGCTGAGCCACCACGCGGTCGCTTTCGAACAGTCCCACGCTCAGCAGCAGAGGCAGCGGCACCTCCCCCTTCACAGCGCGCAGGATGCGGGCATCGGTCTTGATCGCCCGCAGCTCCCGCTCCACGCCCTGCAGCCGCTGTTCATCGACCAGGTCTGTCTTGTTGAGCAGGATCATGTCGCCGTACACGATCTGGGAACGGGCCACCTCCCCCTCCAGCATCTCGCCGCCGAAATTCTCCGCATCAACCAGGGTGATGATCGAATCCAGCCGGGTGGCATCGCGCAGATCGCTGCCCAGGAAGGTCATCGCCACCGGCAGCGGATCGGCCAGGCCTGTGGTTTCCACTACCAGGTAGTCGACCGGGTCGGGGCGATCGAGGATGCGGTACACAGCTTCCAGCAGCTCGCCGTTGATCGAGCAGCAGATGCAGCCGTTGCTCAGCTCCACCATGTCGTCGCCTGTGGCGATCACCAGTTCGTTGTCGATGCCGATCTCGCCGAACTCATTCACCAGCACGGCGGTCTTCAGTCCTTGCTGATTGCTGAGAATGTGGTTGAGGAGGGTGGTTTTGCCCGCGCCCAGGAAGCCGGTGAGGATCGTCACCGGCAGGGCTGAGGCTGGACTCTGGTCTCGGTCCTGCATGCTGGCACTGACCTCGGTGACGGACATGGAAGGGGCGGGAACGATTCCCAGACCATAGGTTTGCCTGCCGTCTCCCGGACGGCTCCTACATCGCCGGATCGGCAAGTCGCTGCCGTTGCTGGCAGCTCTGGCACAGCCCGAAGAACTCCAGGGTGTGGAACAGAGGCCGGAACCCCTGCAGCTCCTGCATCGGCAGCGTCAGGTCGTGCACCGGGCAGTGGCTGAGCCGCTGGGTGGCGCCGCAGTCGACGCACGTGAGGTGGTGATCATCCCGTTCGGTGGGCGCGAACAGGGCTTCACCGCTGGGCAGGTGCCGGCAGCGCACCAGCCCCCACTGCTGCAGCTGGCGCAGATGGCGATACACCGTGGCGAGTCCCATCGGCGTGCTGCTGCGGCGCAACCTGGCGTGCAGATCCTGCCCCGAGAGCTCGCGCTCCGCTGTGTGCAGCGCCTTGAGCAGTCGCTGCTGTCGGGGGCTCAGCCTCGGGTTCACGGGAGGATGCACCTGCTCGACCGGGGCCGGCCGCTCTTCTCGGCAGCCGTTCTAGCCCGGAGCCAGCCAGAGCACCTGGCGCACCGGCAGCGGCAGCGGTTGCAGATTCAGGGTTTCACCGTCGATCAGCACCGGCTGTGCGGCCGGAGGCCTGGCCGCCCCTGGCATGAGCGGCCGCAGCGCAGCGAGCAGCCGGCCCGTGGCCGGATCCCAGTGGAGCCCCGTGCCTGGTTCCAGCTCCCATCCCTGCAGTTGCTGCTGCCTCAGGATCCGGCCGCGGCGATCCAGGGTGATCAGCCGCAGTTGGGGTTGGCCGCTGCCCTCCGCCAGCATCAACCAGGCCCGCTCGCCGCTGCGGTCGCAGGCGCTGGCAAGCAGGGCTTCAGGCCCGAGCCACAGCTGGCGGGGTGGCAAGCCCGGCTCCACCAGTTCGAGCGAACGGCGGAAGTCCGGCCAGTGGCGCAGCAGCAAGGCGCGGCCGGATTGGGGACAGAAGCTGCTCAGGTCTCGGCTGCCAGGCAGGGTCTGGCTGCTGGAGGGTTGCGGCGGCAGGCTGCGCAGGTGCAGTCCCTCCGGATCGGGCACCACGGCCGCTCCTCCCTCCGGAAGCAACCGCATCGGTCCGCTCGCTCGCCAGGGCAGGGGTCTCCTCCCCCCTCCGGCCGGCAGCAGAATGGCCTCGCCGCTCCCCGGTTCGAGCGCACCGCTCTGAATCAGCAGATCGCCGTTGCGGTTGCTGCTCAGGTGGGCGAACAGCACCGGGCCCGGTAGCAGCGGCTGGGGCTGTTCGGCTCGGGGCGGGCCGCCAGCCTGGTCAGCGGGCCGCAGGTTCTGCTGCCGCAGCGGGATGCGCCAGAGGCTGAGCTGGCCGTCGGCACGGCGGCTGGCGGCAGCCACGCCTGACCCATCGCCGAGCGGCTGCAGCATCGGAATCTCAGGCCAGACCGGACTGATCGCCAGCCAGCGACCGTCGTGGTCGCGCAGCTGCACCTGCTCACCGCCGGAGCGGCTCACCACCGCCACGATGCGAGGCCGGGGATCCCAGAACCAGCGGCTCGGCATCAGGGCCAGCCCCCGGTTATCGAGCCCTGCCAGCCGCAATCCGAGGGGGGCCATCACCCGTTGCCCGGGCTCCAGGGTGAGCAGCAGGCTGTTGCCCTGGCCGAGCCAGCGGTGGGCCAGCGAGGGCGTGAGCTGGCTGGAGCGGTTCAGGGACCCGGTGGCCATCGGTCGGCTGAAGTGAGCCTGCAGCGCCGCTGGCCCGGAGCTGGCCGGCGCATCCTGCAGCAGCTCCAGCCGTGGCGGCCGCCGCACCAGCAGCTGCTGCTGCCCCAGAGCCAGCAGGGCAGGCAGGGCGAGGGCTGCAGCGATCCTGTGGCGGCGCCACCAGCAGAGGGGCGAGGTCATGGCTCCAGCGGTCTGGCCGGTCGGGCGATCGGCCGGATCCGATCGGGTACCACTACCAACCGCTCCTCCTGCGCCGCCATGCGGCCTTCAATCGCCAGCCACTGATCCGCCTCGGGTAGGGGCCGGTTGGCAGGCCAGCGCACCGACAGCCCCACGGGGGTGGCGTCGGCGAGGCAGCAGCGCACCAGCAGGCGGGCCAGCTGGGGCGGGCCATCGGCCATCGGCAGCACGAACCCGCTGATCCGCACCGGGTCGCCGTCGAACAACCGGGGGTCGGGCTGGCTGCGCAGCAGCCGCACCCAGTCGGTGAGGCTGCGCTGGGCTGGAGGCAGCACAAAGCTGAGGCTCTCGCTGGCGGTGTCGTCGTTGGGGCGCTGGCTGGCCAGATCCGCGAAGGAGGGGCTGGGCGGCAGCAGCATCAGCAGGATGGCGAGGGTGGCGGTGCCCAGGGCCATCACCCGGTCACGGCCCGATGCCTGAGGTCCGGCACTGCCGGATGGAATCGCGTGGCGGGTTCTCAGGCCCACCAGCGCCTGCAGCAGCGCCAGGCACAGCAGCAGCAGGCCGGCACCGCTCACCAGCGGGTGAAAACTGGCCCGCAGCAGCAGATCCAGCCGGCCGTCCACGCTGCTGCGCAGCAGCACCAGAGCCCACAGGGCCAGGGCGATGGATCGCAGCAGGCTGGGGTTGCTCACAGCCGCCAAAGGTTGATCCACTGACCGATCAGCAGCACCACCAGCGCGGCTCCGGCCGCGGTGAGCAGCAGGCCCCGGGGCCGGAACAGCAGCCCCAGCAGGCCCACAAGCTTGATGTCGATCACCGGTCCGAGCAGCAGAAAGGCGAGCAGGGCCCCCGGGGTGATCTGGGCGGCGAAGCCCAGGGCCAGGAATGCATCCACGCTGGAGCACACGGACAGCACCAGGCTGAGCAGCATCAGCGCCAGCACCGAGAGGGTGGGGGCGCCGCCCACCGCCAGCAGCCACTGGCGCGGCAGCAGGGTCTGCACCAGGGCCGCGAACGCGCAGCCGGCCACCAGCAGCAGGGCCAGGCTGAGAAACTCCCGGCTGCCGTGCTGCAGCACCTCCGGCCAACTTGTGCGCTCCGGCGCTGGCCGCAGCGGCGGTGCCTGCTCTGGCAGGCCGATCACGCCGGAGCGGCGCTCCAGCAGGCTCACCGCCGCCAGTGGCTGGCTCAGTCGCCGTTCCTCCAACAGATCGGCCCGCAGCAACTCGGTTTCTGGCAGCAGCCGCAGCAGCAGGGTCAGCGCCAGGGCCACCGCCACCGCCCCCAGGGGCCGGGCCAGCAGAAGCCAGGGCTGGTCGGGGAAGGCGGCCCAGGTGCTGGCGATCACGATCGGGTTGAGCACCGGCGCGGCGAACAGGAAGCCCAGGGCGGTGCCCACCGGCGCCCCGCCCACCAGCAGCCGCCGCGCCACCGGCACGTTGCCGCACTCACAGGCCGGCAGGGCGAAACCAAGGGCGGCGCCGCTGAGGGGGCCGCCGATCGGGTGGGCCGGCAGCCGCCGCAACCAGGCGCCGCCGGGGCTGAGCCACCGCGCCAGCGAGGCGATCAGCACGCCGATCAGTAGAAAGGGCACCGCCTCCAGCAGCAGCCCCTGGAACAGGGCCCAGGCGGTGTTCAGGCGAACCATCAGAAACACTTCGGAACCAGCTGGACGTCAGGGTTCGGCGTGATGGTTGCAAGGCATCCACAGGCTGCCCATGCGGTGGGCGCCCTCGCAGCCCAGCCTGCGGGCCTGGCTGAGGGCCTCCTCCCGGCTTGGGTAAGCGAATCGGTTGGCGGCCGGATCGCTGGCCGGGTTGCCGGCCGGTTGCTGGTGGTGGTGCAGGTGGGTGCTGGCCGCGCCGCCCAGCCGGTAGGGCCCCATGCCCTCCATTCCTGCCCACCACACCCCCATCACGTTCACGCCGGCCACCAGTACGCCCATGCCCACCACGGCCAGGTTCACCACCCCCATGGCCACCGCGCCGACGCTGAGCACCCCCATCGGCACGACGCCGACGCTGACCACCCCCATCGGCACGACGCCGATCGAGATGATTCCCAGGGGGGCGATGCCGATCGCCAGCAGTTTGGGTCTGTTGCCGCAATTGCTCACTAACGCTCCTTCCAGGTTTTCATCCTGGGCCCACGGCGGATCACTGGCTGTGTGCCGATCCATGCCCGGGGCCATGGCTGGCGCAGGGCATCCAGTGATCGCCCATCCGGTGGGCTCCCGTGCAGTTGAAGTGCAGCCGGGCGGCTTTTTCCGCTTCCGCCCTGGTGGCGTAGAAGGCAGGAACGGCCCCGCTCGCAGTAGGGGCATTAGCTAGTGCCGGGATCGGCAACAGCGCCAATGCGGTTGCGGTGAGAGGCAGGAGCACGGGCTGCAAGGTGTCAACCGGCTGATGGCGCCCACGGTACCCGGGGGTTCCCGGCTCAGGGTGCTGGCTTCAGGCCTTCAGCACAGCACGCTGGATTGGCCAGAGGTGCCGCCTGCTGGTACTGGTCAGTTGCGCTGCCTCGCTCAGGAGTGGTTCCGCACAGCGCCGGCAGGCGCTGTGGGCTTCGGTTGGGTGCCGTGTGAGTGCCGTGGCGTCCTGGCTACGTTGCGTTGAAGGCCCGTCTGCCCATCAGCAAGGCCAGGCAGGCGCAAGCGATCAGGGGGCCGGGCGGCAGATTGAAGATCAGGGCCAGGCCACACCCCGCTATCGCCATTCCCAGCCCAAGGCCGGCGGCGCGGGCCAGTGCCTGCGCCAGGCCGCGGGCATTGTTGAGTGCCGCCAGGGCAGGCGCGCAGATCAGGGCCATCACCAGGGCCAGCCCCACGGCGGCGGTGGCGCTCACCACCACCAGGGCCGTAAGAGCGGCCATCATCAGCCGCAGGCCCTGCAGCGGCAGCTCGATGTCCGCCGCACCTTCCGGATCCAGCCCCAGCCACTGCAGCTGCCGAAAGCGCATCCCCAGCACCAGCAGCAGCAGCGCTAGGGCCGCCAGGAGACGCAGCAGGTCGGCGGGACCCGCAGCTAGCAGATCGCCGAACAGCAGGTCATCGAGATCCACGGGCAAGTCCAGGCCCTGGATCAGCAGCACCCCCAGCCCGAGGCTGGCGGCTAGCACGGTGTTCAGCACGGCTTCCGCCTGGCCGCTGCCGGCGGGTCGGCCTGCCATCAGCCGCTCGGCCAGCAGCACCGCTCCCATGGCACCGCCCATGCCCCCCAACAGCACTGGCCAGTCCAGGGCCTGGGCCACCACCACCCCCGGCAGCACGGCGTAGGCCATCAGGTTGGTGCTGAGCACCCGCTGCTGCAGCACCAGCAGCGTGCCCAGCAGGGGGCACACCAGGCCGCACAGGGCGGCCAGCAGCAGGGGGATCAGCCACCAGGGCTCCAGCAGCATGGTCACGGCTGCGCCACCAGCTGACCGTGCTGCAGCCGCAGCAGCCGCAGCCCCCGCAGAGTGGGCGGCAGCTCACCATGGGCGGTGAGCAGCACGGCCGTGCCCTGCGCTGTCAGGGCGCTGATCAGGGCACCCAGCTGGATTCTGCTTGCGGCATCCAGACAGGCCAAGGGTTCATCGAGCAGCAGCATCTCCGCCTGTCGGGCCAGGGCCCTGGCAATCAGCGCCCGCTGCCGCTGGCCCCCGGAAAGGCTGCCGATCGGCGCCTGGGCCAGGTCCGCCAAGCCAACCTGCTCGAGGGCGTTGCGGCTGCGTTGGGGGTGGCCGCTGCAGCCCAGGCCCACCAGGCCTGCCAGGTGGATGGGGTAGTGCCAGCGCAGCGAGGGCGTCTGGGGTACCAGGGCCAGCCTGTGCCGTTGTCCACGCAGGGGGCGACCGGCCAGGTGCACTGAGCCGGCGGAGGGTTTCAACCTGCCATGCAGCAGCTGCAACAGGCTCGACTTGCCGGCCCCGTTGTCGCCCTGGATCAGGGTGCACGACCCTGCCGCTAGCTCGAGGTCAAGGTCCCTCAGCACGGGGCGCTCGCCGTAGGTGAAGCAGAGCTGGCGAGCCTGGAGCAGGGGGAAATCCATCGCCAAGCGCGGCGCGAGAGGCGGCCCCTATTGTGCCGGCTCCTGTAGTGAGAACCGTTATCATTCAACCCCAAGTGGTGCTCGCAGGTGGTTCCTCTGCTGTTGGTTGGTCTTCCCGGTGCCCTGCGCCAGCTCAAAGGTTTTGGGATGGCCGCTGCGGCGCTGCTGGCAGCCCTTCCCGGCCAGGCAGCCGGTGTGCCCATGGTGGTGGCGGCGGACGGAGTGCTCTGCGATCTCACCCGCACCCTGGCGGCCGATCAGGCCCGGGTGGTGTGCCTGATCCCCGCCGGCACCGATCCCCACCAGGCGGCATTGCGGCCCCGGGATCGCCAGGCCCTGGCCGAGGCCCGGCTGGTGTTGTTCAACGGCTATGGCCTCACGCCGTCCATAGAGCGGGTGGCCAGCAAGGCTCCCCGGATTGCCGTGGCGGAGCAGGCCGTGCCCCAAAGCCCTGGCGGCGATCCCCATGTCTGGCACAACAGCAGCCAGGCCGCCGCCATGGTGCGGGTGGTGGAGGGGCGTTTGCTGGCCGTGCTGCCTGCCGCCGCCGCCCCTGGCGTGAAACAGCGCGGTCAGGCTGCGCGCACGGTCCTCGACGAGCTCGGCAGCTGGACCGGTGCCCAGGTCCGCACAGTGCCGCAGGGCAGTCGGGTGCTGGTAACCGAGCACCGCGCCTTCAGCAGCTTTGCGCGCCGCTACGGCATTCGCGAACTGCCGCTGCTGGATTCCTTCACCACCGCCGGCGTGCTGCGCCCCAACAGCCTCGCCGCCATGACCAAGGCGATCGGGGAATCGGGAACCCGCCAGCTGTTTGCCGAGTCGCTGCCGGTGTCCAAAACCCTGCGGCGGGTGAGCCGCAGCAGTGGCGTGCCGGTGAATCCCACGCCCCTGGTGGCCGACGGCCTGGCCCCTGGCCGCTCCACCGTGCAGACCGCCACGGGCAATGTCTGCACCTTCGTGAATGGCCAGGGCGGGCGTTGCGACAGCGCCGCTGCCGATCGGCTCGCGCAGCGCTGGGCAGCGATCCGCTGATCCATTCGTCCCGCTTCGCCCACCACCTCTCCTGTTGATCCGACCCCCATGTCCAGCGCCTACCCGTTCCGATCTCTGCACTGGCCGGGCCTTTTTGCTTCAGGGGTTCTGGCCCTGGCCTGCTCCATACCCGGTTCGGTGCTGGCCCACGGCGCCGCTGGTGGTGCCGACCTGGCCCCCGGCGAGTTTCAGATGGCCCCGGTGCTCACCATCGAAGGCCACGCTGGGTTGGAGAACAACCTCGATGACCGCCCCCGTCACTACGCCGTGGATGGCCTGTTCGGCGTGGTGATGGAGTGGGGCTTGCCCAACCGGGGCAGTGTCGCCATTGAGGCGATGATCGGCCCGGCCCTGGTGTGGGGTGAGGCCGAACATTTCTACGGCCGGGCCCACGTGGATGACCACGGCGATCACCAGGATGACCACCATGGTCATCGGCATCTGGGGAAGTCCAGGCAGGCCCTGCGGCACAGCCGCGCCGACAACGGCCAGCACGACGATCATGACCAAGACCATCACGATGGTCTTGGTCATGGCGGGGCCCCCTTTCGGCGTGCCGACATCAAGGGGCATCTGCAGGCCCGCTATGCCCCGAACGATCGTCTCTCGTTCATGGCTGAATGGAAGCCCTACTACGTCACCCGCGACCAGGGCGAAGACATCAAGGGTCTCAAGAATGAGGTGGGGATTGGCGCTGTGTGGGCCCTGGGGGATGGCGATGTGAATTTCGCCCTGGGCGATGGACTGGAAACCATCGCCGATGGCGTGTTCCTTTCCGTGGAGAACCGCACGGGCTGGGAATCGAATGGCACGCATATCGGCAACTACACCGATCCCTGGTTGGGTCTGGGCTTCAACATTGATCGCCTGAATGTGAGCCTCATGGGAGGACCGCGCTTCTACAGCCCCGGCAGCTACTCCGGCCTCTCCAGCCGCACCGACTGGGGGGGCGAGCTGGAGCTGGAGCTCCCCGTGGGCAGGGGCGCTGTGCTGTTCGCCCATTGGCAGCCGATCTACAGCAGCAAGGGCGGTGAAGGGTGGGGCCGCGGCTGGCAGCACCACATCGGCACCGGGGTGACGTTCCGCTTCTGAGGGTGCTGCTTCGACTCGGGATCCGGGGAGGAGACTCGCTGGCTGCGCACGTTCCCCCCAGTATGCTGACATGAGAACCATTCTCATTCAGGCCGGCTCCTTCTGGTTGTCTTGCTTCCCGAGCCTGCAAGCCGAGCCTGCTCTCGCCTCCTGTCCCCCCTCCTGGCTCTGCCGATGCCCGCTGTCTTTGCGTTCCTGCGGCGTGCTGCCGCGCTCGGGCTTGTCGCCTTCCTGGTGGCCTGCGTCGCCCCAGGCCGGGAGAAGAAGGCCGCGGCGCCGGCTGGTGGCGGGCTGCAGGTGGTGACCACTTTCCTGCCAATCACCTTGTTCACCCGGGCGGTGGCGGGAGACTGCGCCAGCGTCACCGCCCTGATTCCCCCCGGCAGCGGTCCCCACGATGTGCAGGCGCGGCCTGGTGATCTCGTCGCCCTGCGGTCTGCGCGGGTGCTGGTGAAGAACGGGCTGGGGATGGAGGATTTCCTCGACAGCCTGGTGGCGTCCGCCGGCAACCCCCGGCTGGCGGTGATCGACAGCAGCGCCGGCGTGGCCACGCTCGCCGCCCCAGGCCCCGATGGCGCCCAAGACGGCCATCACCACCATGACCATGGGTCGGTGAATCCCCACATCTGGCTCGATCCGCTGCGGGCCGTGCAGCAGGTGGAGGTGATCCGCGATGGGCTGGTGACAGCCGATCCAAGCTGTGCACCGACCTATCGCCGTAACGCCGCTGCCTACATCGTTCAGCTGCGCCAGCTGAACGCTGCCCTGGCCGAGCAGCTGAGTCCCTACCGAGGCAAGACCTTCGTCGCCTTCCACGACGTTGCCCCTTACTTCGCCGAGCGCTATGGCCTCAAAGCCGAGTTCCTGGTGGATGTGCCCGAGCTCAACCCCTCGCCGGCCGATCTGCGCCGGGTCGCCGCCCGGGTGCGCGTCAGCCAGCTGAAAGCCCTGCTCAGTGAACCCCAGCAGGGGCAGCGCTCGTTCAACAGCCTGGCCCGCGATCTGGGGGTGACGATCAGCGAGTTCGATCCGCTGGAAACCGGCAGCGAGGCGGCGTCCCGTGATCCCGACACCTATGTTGCAGTGATGCGGCGCAATGTGGCCGACCTGATCCGGGCCTTCGGTGGCTGACCCCTTGCCGGTGACTCGCTGATGCTCGACCCGGTACTGCGGGTATGGGACCTAACGGTTGACCGGCACGGCCGCCCGGCCGTGGAGGGCGTGAGCTTCGAGCTGCCCGGCGAGAGCGACACGGCTCTGGTCGGCCCAAATGGTGCCGGCAAAAGCACTCTGGTGGCGGCGGTGCTTGGTCTGTTGCCGCGCCGCGCCGGCCAGGTGGAGGTGCTGGGTCATCGGCTCGGAGCGGAGGGTCAGCTGCCCCGTTCGGTGCGCTCGCAGATCGCCTACCTGCCGCAGCGCCTCAGCCTGCAGGGCCGTTTTCCGCTCACGGTGGAGGAATTCGTCGGGTTCGGTTCTGATCCACCCGGCCTGCGCTGGCCGTGGACCGCTTCGCCCCAGCGCCGGCAGGCCGTGCAGCGGGCTCTGGAGCGCACCGGTTGCCTCGATCTGGCCGCTCGGCTGCTCAGCGAGCTCTCCGGCGGCCAGCTCAAGCGGGTGATGCTGGCGTTCTGCGTGGTGCGGCCCCGGCGGCTCCTGGTGCTTGATGAGGCGCAGGCCGGGCTGGATGCCCCCGCCAGCGAGCGCTTCCAGCAGCTGCTGCTGGAGCTGCGTCGCCAGGAAGGCTGGACGGTGCTGCAGGTGTCGCACGATCTCGACATGGTGCGTCGCAGCTGCGACCAGGTGCTCTGCCTGAACCGCCGCCTGCGCTGCAGCGGCAGCCCCGATCTCGCCCTCAGCCCCGAGCGACTGGCCGAGCTCTACGGGCCGAACGTGGTGCCCTACCGGCACCACCACCATGGCTGATCCCGCTGCTCTGGCCGCGGTGCTGGCGGCGCCGTTCATGCAGCGGGCACTGCTCGGGGGGCTGCTCACCGGTGCCCTGGGCGGGCTGCTCGGCAGCTTCGCGGTGCTGCGTCAGCTCTCCTTCTTCAGCGACGCCCTTGGCCATTCAGCCCTGCTAGGGATCAGCCTGGGCATCCTCCTGGGCATCAATCCCACCTTGGTGCTGATTCCCTTCGCGGTGCTCTTCGCTCTGCTGGTGAACCAGCTGGTGCAGCGCAGCCAGCTACCCACCGACGCCCTCCTCAACATTGTTTACTCCAGTTCGCTGGCCTCCTCGGTGCTGCTGCTCAGCCTGGTGGAGAGCTACCGGGGCGGGATTCAGCAACTGCTCTTCGGCGACATCCTCGGGATCAGCTGGGTTGATCTGATCGTGATCGCGGTCCTGCTGGCGGGGGTTGCGGCCTATCTGAGCCTCAGCCTGCGGGCCCAGGTGCTGCTCACTCTCCATGCCGATCTCGCCGGGGCGGTGGGCGTGCGGGTCGCTTGGCACAGGCTGGCGTTCATCGTGCTCCTGGCGGTTGTGGTGGCGGTGTCGGTGAAGGCGGTGGGCGTGCTGCTGATCAGTGCCTTCGTGGTGATTCCGGCCTGTGCCGGCCGGCTGCTCAGCCGCCGTTTTCCGGTGTATGTGCTCGCCTCCATGGGGCTCGGTGGCGGCTGTGCCCTGCTGGGGTTGCTGGGTTCCGGACTCACCGATCTACCTTCCGGCCCCAGCGTGGTGATCGTGCAGTTCGCGGGCTTCCTGATCGCCCTGCTGCTGAGTCAGATGCCTCTCAGGCGCGGTCGCTCCTGAGCAGCGTGAGCGGCTGGCAGCAGCAGGTCATCCAGGGCAGCGGCGGATTGAAACCCAGCGCCACCGCAGCCCCCCCCGCGATCAGCACACGGTCAGCCGCTGAACCACGGCGGGATGGCCTCGAAGCTGGCCCCGTTCTTCTCGTTCTCGCGAGCCTCGGTTTTCCAGCAGCAGGCCCTCCCGCCCTCGCGCCGCTGCAGCAGCTCATTGGCCCAGCTCCACACCAGTTCGGCGCTGGTCTCCATGCCCACGTTGGCCATCACCCGCAGGTCGAGGGCGCCCAGCTCGTGCAACTGCTGCCAGCTGGCCAGCAGCGGGTCGTCGGCGCTGGCCAGGAAGGTGTGGTCGAACTGCTGGGCCAGCCGTGCCTCCAGCTCCTTCAGGCTGGCGAAGTCCACCACGAAGCCACAGCCATCCAGTTCCCTGGCCTGGAACCAGAAGGTGAAGCTGCGGCTGTAGCCGTGCACGAAGCGGCAGTGGCCGCTGTGGCGCCACT
>JBBASO010000070.1:0-12063 GCA_040399265.1 Prochlorococcaceae cyanobacterium | reverse complement strand
CTGGCAAAGCCGCCGCTGGCACAGTGCCGGCGCCGGCCCAGGAGCCTGCTCCGGCCCCCAATCTGGTGGAGCTGTGGCAGCAGATTCTGGCCAGCCTGGAACTGCCCTCCACCCGGATGCTCCTCTCCCAGCAGGCTCGCCTGGTGCGTCTGGAGCCACAGCGAGCCGTCGTGCAGGTGGCAGCCAACTGGATGCCGATGGTGCAGACGCGCCAGGCCCTGGTGGAGCAAGCCATCGCCCGGGCCCTCGGTCAGCCCCGCCAGCTTGTGCTGGAAGCCACCAGCGACCCGCCTGCCCAGGGAAGCGGAACACCGGCACAGCCAGTGGTCGGCAGCGGCGGCGCATCTGCAGCCACACCCGCCCCGGCGACAACTGCGACCCTGGCCAGCGTCCACAGCACAGATCGGCCTGCCGCAGACCTCCAGGAGACACCCAGCGGGCCCGCGGCCTCCGCTGCTGCGGTAGCGGAGCCAGCTCCTCGTGCCCAGCCCCAGATCCAACCCCAGCCCCAACCTCAACCGACTGGGAGCAGCACCCCTCTGGACGAGCGAGCACGCCGACTGGCGGACTTCTTCAATGGCGAGGTGATCGAGCTGGACAGCCCGCTGGATGAACGCGGTGAAACGCCCGCTGGCACGTTCCCAGGAGCGGATGCCGCCTGATCAGGCTGTGGCAGGACCCTCGCCGATGTGCAGGGTCTTCGCCCAGACGAGACGCTTGGGCCGCAGCGCCATGCGCAAGGTGGTGTAGGGGATCACCAGGAACCAATGGCCGAGATAAAGAATGCCGACCAGCAGGTTCGCCGGATGCATGGCCGGCATGGGCGGCCCCTCGCTGCGGCGGCGGCAGCCGAGCAGGATGGATAGGGCCGAGAGGCTGAAGGCAACCAGGGAGAGTGGCCAGATCGTGGGAGCGGTGAGTGTGATCGCCGAGCCGAGCAAGTCGGCCGCGGCCATCACCGGCAGGACGTACTGGAGCAGGAAAAAACCAGCCAGATCAAGCTTGCGGGCGGCTGACAGCCGGTTCGACAGCAGACCAGGGGAATAGTCAAAGAACCGCTGCAGCCCGCCCTCCGCCCAGCGCTGACGCTGACGCCAGAGGGCCGCCACACTCAGCACGGCCTCCTCCTGCACAGGCGGATCCCAGAGAATCGCCACAGGCTGCTGATCGAGCACCAGCCGGAAGCTGAGATCAAGGTCGTCGGTGACGGTCTCCTCGTTGAACCCGCCGGCCTGCTCAAGAGCAGACCGACGAAGCAGCTGACCGTTCCCCCTCAACTCCACAACCCCGCCCCGACACTGACGGCCCTCCTGCACCACGGTGTCGAGAGCCATCTCCATCGCCTGAGCCCGGGTGAGCCAGTTGGCATCAGGATTGACGACAGCCTTGCGCAGCTGCACAGCCCCCCAGCCTCCCTGCTCGGCAAGAGGCATCAGCCGCTCGAGAGTGTCAGGCTGGAGATCGGCATCGGCGTCGAGCACCAGCATCCAGGGCGCCTCCAGCTGCTGCAGAGCCAGATTCAGCGCGCCAGACTTGCCGCCGCCGGCATCCGGCTCCCGGCGCAGCACCCTCAGGAACGGATGGTGCTCCTTCAGGTCAGCCAGGACCTGGGGAGTTCGATCACTGCTGCCGTCATCGATCACCCAGAGCCGCATGGCCGCAGCGGGGTAGCGGAGCCGGGCAATTCCTTCTACCAGGCGGCCGATCACCGCCTGCTCATCGCGGGCTGCCACCACCAGATCCACGGCCGGTGCGGTGGCCGGACTGAGCTCGGCAGCACCCTGAACAGAGGCAGCAGCGGCAGCCCCAGCCGCAGCGGTGGCACCCGGGCCTGCTCCAGTTCCGGCAGCCGATCGCCGGGCCAAGGCTGGCAGCAGCACCGTATGCACACTGAACCCACCGAGCAGCACTGCCAGCGTGGTGGCTGGCACCAGACGTAGACCTGGATCCAACCAGTGAGGACCCATGCCGGCGATGCCGCAGGCCACCAGGAACAGGGCCGACTTGCCGCGTCTGTTGCCGGTGGCGCTGCCGTCCGCGGCCATCGAGATCCCCGGAAGTCTCTGGACTTTAAGGGGCGCTGCCTAGAGAGCCGGGGATCAGGGCGGAGAGCGACTGCAGCGTTGTGCCGGGATAGTAGTGCTGAAGAATCGACTGGGTCGTCCAGCCCCGACCACCCAGATCGATGGCACCAGCCTGGGACAGCCCTGCCCCATGGCCGAAGCCACCCCCCACAAACCGCCAGCTGCCCGCGCCCTGAGGTTCCACCACAAACAGGGTGCTGGGCAACTGCCTCAGGTTGCGCCGGATCGCATCCCGGCGCAGCACCACCGCCTCTCCGCCGGCGCCACGAATCTCCAGGGCGAGCACCCGGCCGCTGGCACCCCACTCCAGCACCTTCAGCTGCGTCGGCAGCCCCAGAGCGGGGGCCACGGCCAGCAGGGCCTGGCGGAGCTGCCCAGCATCGAGGCTGCGGATCCAACGGAAGCGCGGGTGATAGGACCCGTGAAAGTCACGGCTGGCGAGCAGAGCCGGCAGCTGCCCAGGCTGGAGTGGCAGCGGAAAGCGGGACTGAACAGCGGTTGACCCATCCAACCGAGGCTTCAGGTAAGGAAGGGGGCCGCCGCTCCAGACCTCCTCAAACCCGGCGGACACCCCGCCATTGGTGGCGTGATAGACCGCATGAATCGGTTCCCCCTGCCAGGCAAGCACCTGGTGACGGGTGCTCTGGATCGCCTGCCGCACCGCCGCACCGGCGTGGCGAGGGTCTGCATACACCTGGCACTGGGTGTCGGCACAGAGGTGGTAGCCATCCACCCCAAAGCGCCGGATGTTGCGCAGGGCCCAAGTGCGGGCCAGCACCGCCTGGGCGGCCAGAGCCGGCGGTGGCGATGCCGCTCCGATCTCATGGGGAACAACTCCGAGGAGATAACGCTCGAGCGGCACCTGCTCCACCAGGCTCCAGCTGCCGTAGGCATCGGGCTGGAGCCGGAACGGCCCGCTGAACACCCCACCCTGCCAGCGCAGGCCCTGGGCAGCCTCGATGCGGACCGGACCCCGCAGCAGCACCACCCCCTCCGGACGGCGCAACTCGAGCACGGAACGCTGGGACAGGTCTCGCTCCAACCGTCGGGACGGGCCGAGACCGGGGGGCAGGGGAGCATCGAGCGGTGCCCACACCTCCCAATCCCCTGGATGGGCGATCACCGGACGGGCTCCGGTCTGCCGCCAGCGCGACGCGGCCTCTTCAGCACTCTCGTAACTGGCGAACGGCCCAAGCACCTGGCGGCGGAGGCGCAGAGGGGGGGCAACAGCTTCGCTGCGCCAGTGGAGCTCGAGACGGGGCGCCTGATAGCGGGCCCCATCGGCGGCCACGAGGGTGAGGGACCCTGCGGCGGCGGAGAGCAGCACGGGGGCCGGCGGCCGCAGGTGAGCCGCCAGAGCAACCCAGAGCACAGGCTGCACCGGGTCGACGGCGGGAGCAGCGCCAACAGGCCAGTGCAGGGACTCGGCGACCGGGGGAGGCGTGTCGGCACGGCATCCGCCAGACAGCAGCAGGGACAGGCCTGCAGCCAGCAGCGACAACGGGCGGGGCGCTGAGCGGGCAAGGGGGAAGGCCAAGGAGGGAAGACGGCGTCCTGCAGCAATCCTGGGGGAGGACTTGGTTGAACGGAGGGCAGCGTCGTAGTGTGTTTGTTTGGCCCGCGTTGGGAGACATGCCGAAGCTCAAGACCCGCAAAGCAGCCGCCAAGCGGTTCAAGACCACCGGCAGCGGTAAGTTTCTGCGCCGCCGCGCGTTCCGCAGCCACCTGCTGGACCACAAGAGTCCCAAGCGCAAGCGCTATCTCGGCACGATGGCGGTCGTCGACGAGCGCGACGCCGACAACGTGAGCGCCATGCTCCCCTACGCCTGAGTCAGTCCTCAGGCTTCCCCGTCCCGATCCGCACCACCTGAATTTCTGCTATGGCCCGCGTCAAGAGGGGCAATGTCGCCCGCAAACGCCGCAACAAGATCCTGCGCCTAGCGCGGGGCTTCCGAGGCGGCAATGGTTCCCTCTTCCGCACCGCCAACCAGCGGGTGATGAAGGCCCTCTGCAATGCCTACCGGGATCGTCGCCGGCGCAAGCGGGATTTCCGTCGGCTCTGGATCGCCCGCATCAACGCCGCAGCTCGCCTCAATGGCCTCAGCTACAGCCGCCTGATGGGTGGCCTGAAAAAGGCCGATGTGCGTCTCAACCGCAAGATGCTGGCTCAGCTCGCTGTCCTCGATCCCAGCAGCTTCGCCAGCGTGGCCGGCACAGCCCGGTCCTGACATCACCCCCCGCCTGTAGGTCCCGTTGGACACCCTCCTGCCTCAGGCTTACCTGATCGGGCTCGTTGCCATCCTGCTGATCGCCGCCATCGCGATCGGCCGACAAATCTGGCGCGTCCGCAGGGACGAGGTGATCCTCTCCCGGCTGGACCGCAAGGGTGAGGGTGCTCCAGGCGACGCTGCCAGCCTTTATGAGCTGGCGTCCGTGCAGCTGCGCAAGCGGTTGTACGGCCAGGCTGTCGACAACCTGAAGAAGGCTGTCAAGAAAGCGGAAGCCGACCAGGAACCCACTGAAGCAATCGCCCTGATTCAGAACGCCCTTGGCTTCGCCCTTGCTGCCCAGAACAATCCGAAGGCGGCCCTCCGGCATTACCGAGCCGCCCTGAGCGCAAAACCGGACTATCCGGTGGCTCTCAACAACCTGGCCTTTGCTCTGGAAAAACTGGGTCAGCTGGAGGAAGCGATCAGCAGCTATCGACAGGTGCTGGCCCTGGATGCCGACAACACCACGGCACGGAAGCGACTGAAGCGTCTTGAAGGCCGCATTCCCAAGGTGGCCGCCTCGTCGGCCCCAGAATCCTGAGCAGCCCAGCAGCGGGCTTCAACTCCGGATCCGGCACCCACTGACCCTGTCCCGCTCACCAGAGACCGCGGATCTGGCGACCAGCAGGTCCGGCTGCGGGTTGGGCGGGAGCAACCAGGGAGACCGGCAGCAGTTCAAGCCGCCCTCCCTGGTTGGTGAGCCTGGGCGCCTGCCAGCCGGAGAGCTGCAGCCCCTGCAGTCCCGCAAAGGAACCGCCGATTTCCAGGCCGCCCAGCGTCCGGCAATCGCACAGCACCAGCAGATCCAACTGGTCGGATTCGGCGTTGAGGTTGCCCTGCACCGGTGCGCTCGCCCCGCCGATCACCAGTTCACCACGCAGGTCGACCATCTGGCCAAGGGCATCGAGGGAAGCCAGGCGCAGCTGGACCGGCACCACCTCGCCCGAATCGAAGGAGCGGTAGGTGCCGCTCCAGCTGCGCGGGATCTGCTGGGCCAGCAGCTGGGCACGCACCACGGGATCAAAGGTCTCAACCGCGTTCGCACCGACGATCGAGTCACCGACCAAGGGTGCTCCGGCGGGCGGGTTGAACGGCACGAACGCATCGCTGCCCAAAGGCACCGCCGCCACCACCGCGGAGGGGAGAAGCGGCAGGCTGCTCAGCCAGAGTGATCGCACAACAAAACGAAGCACGGCCGGAATCCCTCACGATGGACGCTAATGGGAGGCTAGAGCCATCCACAAGCGCCATCCACACCGTGTCGCCGGACGCCACCGTGATCGCCTCGTCCCCAGACCCCAACCCGATCCAACAGCGGCACGCGGATCCCCTGCGGATCGGCGACCGCACGTTTCACAGCCGACTGATGACGGGCACGGGCAAATACCCGGACCTGGCGGCCATGCAGGCAAGCCTGGACGCCAGCGCCTGCGAGATCGTCACCGTGGCGGTGCGCCGGGTGCAGAGCCAGGCGGCGGGCCACGAAGGCCTGCTGCAGGCGATCGACTGGTCGCGCATCTGGATGCTGCCCAACACCGCCGGCTGCGGCACCGCCGAGGAGGCTGTGCGGGTGGCCCGCCTGGGCCGGGAGCTGGCCAAGCTGGCCGGCCAGGAGGACAACACTTTCGTGAAGCTGGAGGTGATCCCGGACGCCCGCCATCTCCTGCCCGATCCGATCGGCACCCTGGCCGCTGCCGAGCAGCTGGTGAAGGAGGGCTTCACCGTGCTGCCTTACATCAACGCCGACCCTGTCCTCGCCAAGCGGCTTGAGGAAGCTGGCTGCGCAACGGTGATGCCGCTGGGGTCGCCGATCGGCTCGGGCCAGGGCATCCGCAATGCGGCCAATATCGCCCTGATCATTGAGAACGCCGGCGTGCCGGTGGTAGTGGATGCGGGCATCGGCGTGCCGAGCGAGGCGGCCCAGGCGATGGAGATGGGAGCGGATGCCCTGCTGATCAACAGCGCCATCGCGCTGGCGGGCAACCCGCCAGCCATGGCCAGGGCGATGGCGCTGGCCTGCCAGGCAGGACGCACCGCCTTCCATGCCGGCCGGCTGCCCGTGCGCCCGGATGCCAGCGCCAGCTCACCGACAACCGGCCGGGTGGGCAGTCAACCCGCATGACATTCCATTCCAGCTGGTGGCTCACTCAGACCTCTCTCCATAGGGTGTGCGCCAGTCGCTGCAGGAGCTCATGCAGGTCACCGAGGAAGACGGCGGTCGTCTCAACGCCTTTGCCCGCGAACCGCGGATGGTGGTGATGGAACAGGGTGAACCGGCCAGCCAGGGCAGCCGGGTGCTGCTGATCTGCGGCTCGTTGCTGGTGGCCGTGCTCGTGGCCGTGGCCGCAGGAATCAGCCAGTAGCGCTTTCACGGGTCCGAGCCTGGGATTCGGCCGAACGCCTGTAGTAGCTTGCGTGCCAGAGCCTGGACGCGCCCCGCTGACGTCCAGGAATTGCGCCATGGGGTTGCGGCAATGAAGATCTTCGTTCTCGGCGGCGATGGCTTCTGCGGTTGGCCCTGCGCGGTGAATCTGGCCGATGCCGGCCATGACGTGCTGATCGTCGACAACCTCAGCCGACGCAAGATCGACATCGACCTGGGCGTGGAATCGCTCACGCCGATTGCCACCATGAACGATCGCCTCCGAGCTTGGGAGCAGGTGGGTGGCAAGCCGATACGGTTTGACAATCTGGACATCGCCAGGGAATACGACCGCCTGCTGCAGCTGCTGTGCAGCGAGCGACCCGATGCAGTGGTGCACTTCGCCGAACAGCGCGCCGCTCCCTACTCGATGAAGAGCAGCGCCACCAAGCGCTACACCGTTGATAACAACGTCAATGGCACGCACAACCTGCTGGCCGCGATCGTGGAGAGCGGTCTCGATTGCCACATCGTGCACCTTGGCACCATGGGGGTCTACGGCTACGGCTCCCACCGCGGGGCGACCATCCCGGAGGGCTATCTCACGGTGGAAGTGCCCCAGCCAGATGGAAGCCGCTTCACGGAAAAAATCCTGCACCCGACCGATCCCGGCAGCGTCTATCACATGACCAAGACGCTGGATCAGCTGCTGTTTTTTTATTACAACAAAAACGACAGCATTCGCGTCACCGACCTGCACCAAGGCATCGTCTGGGGCACCAACACCGTTCTCACCGAAAAGGACCCGCGCCTGACCAACCGCTTCGACTACGACGGCGATTACGGCACCGTGCTCAATCGCTTTCTGATGCAGGCGGCGATCGGCTACCCCCTCACCGTGCACGGCACCGGCGGCCAGACCCGCGCCTTCATCCATATCCGCGACTCGGTGAAGTGCGTGCAGCTGGCCCTGGAGCACCCCCCCAGCCCCGGGGAGAAGGTGAAGATCTTCAACCAGATGACCGAGAGCCACCAAGTCGGTGAGCTAGCCCGCAAGGTGGCAGAACTCACCGGCGCCCAGGTCAATTACCTTCCCAATCCGCGCAAGGAGGCGATCGAAAACGACCTGATCGTCGACAACCGCTGCTTCATCGAGCTGGGCCTCAAGCCCACCACTCTGGATGAAGGTCTGCTGGCGGAGGTGGTTGATGTAGCCCGCCGCTGGGCCGACCGCTGTGATCGCTCCCGGATCCCCTGCGTGTCAGCCTGGACCAGCAAGCAGGCCGAGGCCATCCAGGCCGTCTGAGCGCCCGCCGGAGTTCTCCTCTTGAAGATCGCCTTCTTCACCGAGACCTTCCTCCCCAAGGTCGACGGCATCGTCACCCGCCTCACCAAGACCGTGGAACATCTGGTTGCCGGCGGCGACGAGGTGCTGGTCTTCTGTCCGGAAGGAGCTCCGGATGTCTACATGGGAGCTCGGGTGGTGGGCGTGCCGGCCATGCCCCTGCCGCTTTATCCGGAACTCAAGCTGGCCCTGCCCCGGCCCGCCGTGGCCGAGGCTCTCGATCGCTTCCGGCCTGATCTGGTGCACGTCGTGAATCCCGCAGTGCTCGGACTGGGGGGGATCTGGCTGGCCAAGACCAAGGGCTATCCCCTCGTGGCCAGCTACCACACCCACCTGCCCAAGTACCTCGAGCACTACGGCATGGGCATGCTGGAGCCCCTGCTCTGGGAGTTACTCAAAGCAGCTCACAACCAGGCCCGGCTCAACCTCTGCACCTCCACGGCGATGGTGCAGGAGCTGCGCGAAAAAGGGATCCAGCACACGGACCTCTGGCAGCGCGGGGTCGACACCGACCTGTTCCGCCCGGAACATCGCAATGCCGCCATGCGCAGCCGCTTGCTGGGTGGCCATACCGACAGCGGCAATCTGCTGCTCTACATCGGTCGGTTGTCGGCGGAAAAACAGATCGAGCGGATCCGGCCGGTGCTCGAAGCCTTGCCGAATACCCGGCTGGCCCTGGTTGGGGATGGCCCCCACCGCCAGCAGCTTGAGGCCCATTTCAGCGGGCTGCCGGCCACATTCGTGGGCTATCTGGCTGGGCAGGAGCTGGCGAGCGCCTATGCGAGCGGCGACGCCTTCGTGTTTCCCTCCAGCACCGAAACCCTCGGGCTAGTGCTGCTGGAGGCCATGGCTGCCGGCTGCCCGGTGGTCGGTGCCAACCGCGGCGGCATTCCCGACATCGTCTGCGACGGCGAGAACGGCTGCCTGTACGAGCCAGACGGGACCGACGGCGGGGCGGCGAGTCTCACCGCTGCAGTGCAGCGTCTGCTGGGAAACAACCAGGAACGCCAGGCGCTGCGGGAAGCCGCCCGCCGCGAGGCGGAACGCTGGGGCTGGGCTGGAGCCACAGCCCAGCTGCGGGGCTTCTACGCCGGCCTTCTCAACGGTGAGCGGACCGCCCTGGCTGCCTGAATCCTCCGCGGTCCAGTCTGATCCGCGCGAAGGATCACTCAGCCGCCGGTGATGCCGGCTTAACGGTGCCGAACCAGCTGGCCATCACAGTGCGGGCCATCGGTGCCGCAACCGTACCGCCATAGCCGCCTGAGTTCTCGCCGAAAGCGATCACCACCAGCGAGGGCTGCTCAGCCGGGGCGTAGCCACCAAACCAGGCATGCACTGGCCTGGGGGGATCTTCGGCGGTGCCGGTTTTACCGGCAGCGGCAGGCAGGGACGGATCGCTGAGGGCTTTGGCCGTACCCACCTGCACGGCCTGGCGCAGGCCATCACGCACAACGGCCAGATTGGCGGGGCCGAAGCCGATCCACTGCCGCTGGGGCTGACGTTCGACCAGATGGGGCGTGACCAGCCAGCCCCCGTTCGCCACCGCCGCCACCGCGCGCGCCATCTGCAGGGGCGTGACGAGTACGGCCCCCTGACCGATCGACGCTGTGATCGTGTCCACCGCCGTCCAGGGTTCGTCAAGCACCTTCTTCTTCCAGGCGGGATCGCCGAGCAGGCCCAGACTCTCCTCCTCCTTCAGCTCCACCCCGGTGGCCTGGCCATAACCCAGCTGGCGCGAGACCTTGAACAGAGGCACGGGACCCATCTTCAGGCCAGCCCTGTAGAACACGCTGTTGCTGCTCATGGCCAGAGCCAGGGGAAACCCGATGGCGCCCTGGCTGACGTGATCGCGGTAGCAAAGCCCGGCCGTACAGAAGGTGCCCGTGCTGATCTCGGTGGAATCCGGTTGGTAGAGACCCGATTCCAGGGCCGCGATTGTGGTGACAATCTTGAAGGTGCTGGCGGGGGGAAAACCCTGCAGGGCCCGGTTCAGAAGAGGGGCTTCCGAACCATTGAGCGCCGCCCACTCGCTGCTGGTGGGTGCCGGCGAGAACAGGTTGGGGTCAAAGGTGGGGCGGCTGGCAAGGGCCCGGATCGCACCGGTCTGGGGGTCAAGGGCGACGATCGCCCCCTTGCGCACCCCGTCCAGGGCCCGCTCAGCCGCCTGCTGCAGCGGCAGATCAAGGGTGAGACGCAGGTCCTTGCCGGCCCTGGCCGGTTTCTCGCCCAGCACCCGCTGCACCTGGCCGGCGGCATTCACCTCCACCTGCTGGCCGCCCCATTCACCGCGCAGGTAGGACTCAAAGGCTTTCTCCACCCCACTGCGCCCTACACGGTCGCTGATGCGGTACCCCCGATCCTGCAGGCGGTCGTATTCCTCCTCGGTGATGCCGCTGGTGTACCCGATCACATGGGCACCGAGACGCCCGTGGGGGTAGTGGCGCAGCACGTCAACATCCACCACCGCACCGGGCAGAGCAACGGCCTGTTCCCGCAAGCGCAGCACCTGTTCAGGTTTGAGCCCTTCCACCAGCGGAATGCGGAAACCTTCGTCGTTCCCGCCTGCCCGCCGGCGCTCATCCAGGCGGGCTGCGGGCAGCCCCAGCAAGGAGGAGAGGCGATCGCGCAGGGCGGGCCAGGCGGCGTCTTCCACCTCCTGAGGCTGGATGTAAAGGTTGTAGGTGAGGCGGCTGGTCGCCAGAACCTTGCCCTGACGATCCAGCAATCGTCCGCGGATCGGGTTGCGGGGCATCAGGCGGATCCGGTTCTCATCGGCCCTGGCCCGGTTCTCAGCGCCATGCAGCAACTGCAGCCAGGCCAGCCTGGCCACCATCGCCCCGCTGACGATCACCACCACCGCCAGCAACCAGGCGGGCTGACGGCCCATCCCGGCGTGGCGCATCCCAGGGGCAACAGCCATGGTCAGAGCCGCTGTTCCAGGAGACGCAGACGCTGCTCGATCAGCCGCAGACGGCTCTGCAACTCAGCCTCCGAGGGGTGGGAGTGGGGACCACCGTCCAGCACCGCATCCGGGGGTGCGGCGACCGTGGAGACGGCAATCGTGGGTTCGGGTGGCACATCGCGCACCTCCACCTTCATCACCGGATTCCCCAGGCCGGGGCTGAGCTGATCCAACTGCTGGCGCAGTCGACTGGCGGCGGGTTCGCCCTCCTCCCGCAGTCGAGAGACGGGATCGCCTTCCCCGGCTGTGAGCGCCGCCAGCAGTTCAGCCGGCCCTCCCTTGCGCACCCGATCAACGGCCCCAAGGCCAACGGGCAGAACATCCTGCATCAGGGCAAGCCTGAGCGCATCGAAGGGATCGGCGGCCATGGCTGCTCAAGCCGTTTCGCCCAGTCTGACCCCGACCGGGGCTCAGGGAGTGGTGCGCAGCGCCGCCGCCGGCGCCGGCTGGCTGTCGAGGGAGCCACGACAGTCCTGCTGGCTGCCCCACAACCAGCCGGCCGCCGCAGCCAACACCACCACCGCCGCCATCGGCAGCAGAGCCTGTCGGGTCACCTCCAGACCGATCCACTCCTGCCAGGCCCGCAGACTGCGGTCCCGATCGAAACGGCGTCGCTCCCGCGCTTCCTCCTGTTCACGCCGCCGCAGGGAACGGGCCACCCAGTGCTCAAAAGCCCGCTTCTTGGTGACCGCCATCTTGCGCTCCACCTCCAGCAGCTGACCGGCGGTGAGTTCGGGATTGAAGGTGCTGATCAGCTCCAGGCTCTTCAGGAACATCTCCACCGCGCCATCCTTGGCGGTGCGCTCCTCGTCGCTGAGCAGGTCCCAGGCCACCTCGGGGTAGAAGCGGCCACGGTTGGCCTGGATCTGCTCCTCGCCGAGTTGGCCGGGCTCCCGCAGCCAGCGATCGGTGTTGGCGTCGAAGCGGCGCCAGTACAGAAAGGGATTGAGGTAGATCGTCTTGCCGCCCAGCTGGATACTGTCCTGCTGGAGCCGACGCTGCAGATCAGTGTCGCTGGATGGCGCAGGAGCGGCGGTCAC
>JBBASO010000069.1:5252-12075 GCA_040399265.1 Prochlorococcaceae cyanobacterium | reverse complement strand
GTAGAGCACTACCTTGACACGGTAGGAGTCACTGGTTCGATTCCAGTATCGCCCATTTCTTGGAGATTGTGATTCAATCGCATGGGCCTGGGTGCCACAGCCCACTTCCCAGGCGCTTGTCCAATCCGTCACGATTGAGCCGTGCCGAACTTCAGCCCTGAGGGGCAGCCCGCCACCAATCAGCCTGCGCCGGCTGGGCCAGCAGCAGCAGCCGATCGCAGCCCTGGCCTCGCCGTGGTGATCGGCTTGGGCCGATCCGGGATCGGGGCGGCACGCCTGCTCCAAGCGCGTGGCAACGCCGTTTGCGTGCTGGAGAGCAACCGCTCCCCGGTTCTGGAGCAGCGGGCCAGTCAACTGCGCGACGCAGGCATCGAGGTGCGACTGGGCACACCGCTCGACCACGCCATGATTCTTTCGCTGGCCCAGCGCCTCGGCCCGGTGGTGGTGAGCCCGGGCATCCGCTGGGACCATCCGGAACTGGCCAGCCTGCGCCATGCGGGGGTGACCGTACAGGGCGAACTGGTGCCCGCCTGGCAGGCCAGCCATCCCACCCCATGGATCGGCATCACCGGCACCAACGGCAAGACGACGGTCACCCATCTGGTCAGCCATCTGCTGTGCAGTGCGGGCATCGAAGCACCGATGGCCGGCAACGTGGGCTACTCCGCCGCCGAGCTGGTGCTGGACCGCCAGCAATCCGCCGCCGGACTGCCTCCCTGGCTGGTGGTGGAAATCAGCAGCTATCAGATCGAGGCCTGCCCTCAGATCGCGCCGCGCGTCGGCATCTGGACCACCCTCACGCCCGACCATCTCGAACGGCACGGCAGCCTCGATGCCTATCGGGCGATCAAACGAAGCCTGCTGGAACGCAGCACCACCCGACTGCTCAACGGCGACGATCCGGACTTGCGCGCCCGGGCCTCCAGCTGGGACCGGGCCGTGTGGGTCACCGCCTCGGCGGAGCGACAGATCGCGCCGGGCACCCAGGCCGACCTCTGGATCGAGAACGGCCGGGTCTGGCTGGCCCGCGATGGTGAGCCCATTGATCTGCTGGCGGCCGATGCCCTGTCCATGCCGGGTGAGCACAACCGTCAGAACATGCTGCTGGCGGTGGCGGCTGGTCTGGAAGCCGGCCTGGATGGTGCCGCCATGGAACAGGCGCTGCGCCGTTTCCCCGGCGTGCCGCACCGGCTGGAGCGGATCCGTGCCCATCGCGGGGTGGTGTATTTCAACGACAGCAAGGCCACCAACTACGACGCCGCCGAGGTGGCGCTGCGTGCTGTTGATGGACCTCTCGTGGTCATGGCCGGCGGCCAGGCCAAAATCGGCGACGCTGCCAGCTGGGTCGATGCTCTGGCTCGCAAAGCCCGGGCGGTGGTGCTCTACGGCGAAGCGCGCGATCGCTTCGCCGCCCTGCTGCAGGATGCTGGCTTCCCCGGCCGGGTGGCTTGCTGTGCCGATCTCGACGAGGCAGTTCCCCTGGCCGCACAGTGCGCCCGCACTCTGAGCTGCCAGGCGGTGCTGCTCTCACCAGCCTGTGCCAGCTTTGATCAGTACGCGGATTTCGAAGCGCGCGGAGATCACTTCCGTCGCCTGGTCGAGGCCCTTTGACAGGGCTCAGCGCCAAGGCGCCGTTCTGCAGGGTGGTCAGAACCGGCGGCTGACAGGCAGTGCCCGGGCCTTAACATAGACAAGCTGAATGATGTAACCATGGTCTACTGGCTGATGAAAAGTGAGCCGGAGGTCTATGGGATCCAGCATCTGCGCCAGGAGCAGACCACCCTCTGGGATGGCATTCGCAATTATCAAGCCCGCAACTTCATGCGGACGATGGCGACGGGAGACCTGGCATTTTTCTATCATTCGAATGCCACGCCTCCCGGCATCGTCGGACTGATGGAAGTGGTGGAAACGGGAATCATTGACCCAAGCCAGTTTGATCCTGCATCCAAATATCACGACCCGAAAAGCAGCACCGCCAACCCCCGCTGGGACTGTGTGCGGCTGCGCTACGTGCGCGAGTTTCCTCGGCTGCTGCCCCTGGAAACCCTCCGCGACACCTTCAGCGTTGATGAACTGGCTGTGGTTCGCAAGGGGAACCGCCTTTCGATCCTGCCTGTACCGGAACCAACTGCCGCCCGACTGTTCACCCTGCTGGAGGGCTGATGCGCCGTCGTACCGGCACGGGGCCCGCTCCGTCGCCGACTCCTGCAATCGCCATTCGTCAGGCTTTGGAGCAGGGTTGGGCAGGTTTCCGCGCCGCGCCCGGGCCTCTGGTGCTGTTCACCGCGCTGGTAGGCAGCTTGAACATGCTCTGCCAGCTGGGGATTCGCTGGAGTGAAGACATGCTGCTCGATCCGTTCGGGCAGGCCGATCCGGTGGCCGGCACCATCCTGCTGCTGGCCTGGATCGGCTACGTGATCAGCGTGCTGTGGCTGTGGGTGGGCCTGCTCCGCGGTGCCGATCAGGCCCTCAGCGGCCAACGCCCGGGACTGGGGCTGATGCTGCGAGCCGAACCGGCCAGCCTGTTGCGGGCCGGCGGGACCCTTGGGTTGGTGCTGCTGGTGCTGGCGCTGGTGATGCGGCTGGCCCATGCCAGCACCTGGCTGCTGGCCCTGCTGCAGCCAGCTCTCGTGAGCCTGCCGGTGCTGGCTGGGGTTGCGGCCTGGGTCTACCTGCTGACCGACCAGATCCTCAGCCTGCCAATCAGCGTGCTGGGTCAAGTCAATCCTCTGGAAGCCTTCCGCCGCGGCCGGGCGGTGATCGATCCCCACTGGCTCCAGGCCCTCGGGCTCTCTCTTCTGCTCGGGCTCCTGGTGCTGGCGGGCTTTCTGCTGTTGCTGGTGGGGCTGGTCGCCGCCCTGCCGCTGGCCAGCTGCACCCTGGTGGCGGCCTACCGCCAACTGTTCACCCCCGGCCCCCTGCCCCAGCGCCCGCCACGGCCGCCGCTGCCCCATCAGCGGCCACGGAACCGGTTCTGAGCGGGAAACAGATTGGCCAGATAGCAGCGGGTGAGTTCACGGCTGCGCATGCCGTTCTGCACCAGGAAACCGGCGAGGGCGGCCTGCACCAGGCGGTACTGATCCCAGTTGGGGTGATCTTCGATGAACATCCGCATCGAGTGGAGCAGGGCTTCCGGCACGGCGGTCTGAAAGCTCACCATCGCCGCTGCGTCGGCCGCCAGCTCCGGCAGGCCCGCGGTATCAGCCAGGCCAAGGGCACGGGGAGTGAGGGCGGGTTCCATGGCGACGCAACGACAGCTGGGCACCAGTTCTCCACACCGGCAGGGGATCGTCAAATCCAGCGGCCGGCGGAACCCAGACCCGTCTCATCGCTTGAGATCGACGGACCACACTGGGCTCGGTGGCTGATCCAGTCAACCGCCATGGCTGGGCAGTGGCGCCGGACCGGGCTGTCAAGGGGAAAGAGACGGTGCTGCTGTTCTCCCCAGCTTCGCCGGGGCGACGGGCCTCCGGGGGAAGCGGCTGGGGAAAAGCGGTGGAAAAGCACCGGACTGGCCCTGAATCACAGGGGAAAGCCTGATCGATCAGCAGTGCTGATCAGTGCTGGGGCAGTCGCGTCGTCTCATCGCCTGAATCGAGCTGGGCGAGCAGGGCAAGCACCGCCGCGGTCGCACCAGCACACCAGCCGCCTTCCAGCCCCCGCTCCGGGCCCTCACCACGCAAGACAAATCGGAGCGCCAGCGCATCACCGCGGCCCTCAAGCTCCAGCCAAAGTGCGCCGCGCTCCAGTTCGAGACTGATCGCCTCTTCCGGCATTAGGCGATCCTGAAGATCCGCCAGCTCAGCTTTCAAGGCGAGCGCACCGTCGCGGAGCGCCCGTGCTTCGGCCAGGGTCAATTCGGCAGCCCAGTGGTCTGCACCAATCAGCACAGCGAAAGGGCTGCGACCTGGATCGAGGCCGAAACGCCAGCCCGGTCCCTCCTGAATTCGCAACGTCGCCGTGGGATCAACCCGGCAGCAGCGCCGGCTGGTCCTGCTCGTCACTGAGCTCAATGATGGCCCGCTGGACCGGTTTGATCATCGAATCATCGAGCAGTCCATCAAAATCATCAAAGCGACGCTGCTTGGCCCGGAAGGCAATGCGGACAGTGGTCAGGTACCTGTTGCTGGAGTGACGAATCAGACTCTCGGCGCGCTGGGCCAGATCTTTGGCATTCATCTCGAGAGCGCTTTGCATGCCACTGTGCCTGGATTTCCTCACCTTAGTTCAGCGGGCCTGAGCCGGCTGCCGCGGTCGCGCTGTCGCTAAAACAAATCCAACTGGGGTTTGGGAATGAGCGGCACGATCGCCATCGACCTCGGCAGCAGCACCACGGTGATCGCCCATCAACAAGGCGACCTACCGCCGCGGCTGCTCGCCCTGCCGCCATTCAGCCTCAGCGATCCGGTGGTGGTGCCGACGCTGCTCTGGCTGAGCGACCCGGACACCTGCCAGCCGCTGGTGGGCCGGCAGGTGCTGGAAGCGGGTCTGGCCCACACCGATGCGCCTGGTCTGCAGCGCGATTTCAAGCGGCGGATCGCCGGCCCCGAGGGGCAGGGCAGCGCTGGCGCCCTGCCCCTGAGCCCGGAGCGAGCCGGGAGCCTGCTGCTGCAGCGCCTCTGGCAAGCCCTGCCCGCAGACCTGGCACCCGAGCGGTTGGTGCTGACCGCCCCGGTAGAAGCATCTCCTGGCTACCGCACCTGGTTGCTGGAGGCCTGCCGGCCCCTGGCCGTGCCCGAGGTCGCCTTGGTGGACGAACCCACCGCGGCGGCGATCGGCGCGGGGCTCCCCGCCGGCAGCACCGTGCTGGTGGTGGATCTGGGGGGCGGCACCATCGATGTCTGCCTGGTGCAGCTCGAGGGCGGTGAGGGGCGGCCGGCCCCGATCGCTCAGCTGCTCCGCTTCGCCGGACGAGACCTGGCGCACAGCGGTCAGCGCCTTCGCGCCGCCCGGGTGATCGGCAAGGCTGGGCTGGCCATCGGCGGGCGGGACATCGATCGCTGGATCGCCGCAGAGCTCTGCCCGGATCAGCCCGCCTGCGGCACGCTGCTGGAGGCCTGCGAACGGTTGAAGTGCGGGCTGAGCGACGCGGAGGAAACCCTCGCGTTGTGGCACGACGGCGCTGGCCGGTTGCGGGAACTGCGCTTCAGCCGAAAGGCGCTGGCCCAGCTGCTGGAGCGGCAAGGGTTGCTCGCCGGTCTCGACCAGCTGCTCGAGACGGTGCTGGCGGCGGGTCGGGCGGCCTCGATCAGCACCGAAGCGATCGCAGCCGTGCTGCCAGTCGGCGGCAGCAGCCGCCTGCCGCCCGTGCGCCGCTGGCTGCACGATCGGCTCGCCGCCGTGCCCCTGCATGACCGCCGACCGGTGGAGGCCGTGGCCCTCGGTGCCCTGGCCCTCACCCCCGGGGTGCGGGTAAAGGACGTACTGGCCCGAGGGGTATCGCTGCGCTGCTGGGATCGCCGCAGCGAGCGGCACCGCTGGCATCCTCTGTTCCTACCGGGGCAGAGCTGGCCGACGACCGAGCCGATGGAGGTGGTGTTGGGGTGCAGCCTCGACGGCCAGCCAGCGCTGGAGCTGGTGCTGGGTGAACCGGCCGATGGCGCGCGCCATGAGGTGGTGTTCGAGAATGGCTTGCCGCTGCTGCGGCGTCGGCAGGCGGGGGACGTCGAGGTCTGCCCCTGGCCCCGGCAGCCCGAACCGCTGCCGCTCGAGCCTCCGGGCCGGGCCACCGATGACCGGTTGCGCCTGCGGTTCAGCATCAACGGCGATGGTGATCTGCTGCTGGAGTGTCACGATCTCCTGAACAGCACTGATCAGCCGCCCCGCACGCTTGGGCCGGTGCGCTGAATTCAGGTCGCACCCCGGGGGCGCTCAGCAAGGTGCAGTGGACGCCGCGGCTGCTGCACCTGCCAATGTGCAAGCTGAGCCTCGCGTTCATAGAACAGATCCGTCTCCCATCCAGTCACCTTGGCCCTGCGCCACCACCGGCTCCCCCGCTTCTGGCTGGGCGTCACCCTGGGTCTAGTGACAGCGGCAATCGGGACGGCAGCGTGGTGGGAGCGCCAACTGCCGCAGCGGTTGAGCGAGGCCGCCGGTAGGGGCGACCTGGACGCATGCCTGCGCTACAGCGACCAGCTTCAGGCCCTGCGCTGGCAGCAGGATCGCGCGCCTGCCCAGCAGGGGGAGTGCCGGCGCCGGCGGGCGGCCCAGCTCTGGCAGCAGCAACGCTGGCGCGATGCCCTGCTTCAACAGCTTCAGCTGGTCAATTCCGGTGGCGGCACTGAAGCCGACCGCCAACAACTGCAGGCCTGGCAGGAGGACCTGCGCCAGCAGGCCCTGGAGCGCTTCCAGGCCGGCGACCTGGAGGGGAGCCTGGCCCTGCTGGCGCCGATCGGCGAACACCACCGCTCCGATGGCAGCGCCGTCGGCGACCAGTTCAGACAACTCTGGAACCGCAACCGACTGGGCCTGGAGCGGGCTGGCCGCCTTGCCGACCAGCAGCGCTGGTGGGAAGCGCTGGAAACCCTCAACCGGCTCGACCACCCCTGGTGGCAGCAACGGGCCGGCGCGGTACGCAGCCAGGTGGATGCCGGCATCGCCGGCCTGAGCGCCAAAGAGCGGCAGCACGACTCCCACGGCAGCCTGCCCAGCACGGTGCCGCTGGAGCAGCTCGACCGGGAGGTGCAGCGACGCATCGCCGCGGGGATGAACGAATGGAGCGCCTTTCAGAGCGGCTGCGCTGCCCTGGGAGGGACAGTGGTGGAAGCCGGCCCGGATTCCGCCTGTCAGCGCTGAAACGCTGCAAGCCTGAGCGCAGGGG
>JBBASO010000069.1:0-5152 GCA_040399265.1 Prochlorococcaceae cyanobacterium | reverse complement strand
CCTGAGCGCAGGGGGGGTTGCATAGATTGGCCGCGCAATGTGGCCGTGGACGATGCAGGCAGGCGATCCGGTGAAGGTGTGCCAGAGCGTGGTGGTGTTTCACCATCCCCAGCACCGCGGCCAGGCTTTTGATCTGCTGGGCGAGCAGGGTGAGGTGGTGTCGGTGCTCAGCGACTGGAAAGGGCGGGTGATCAGCCCCACCCTGCCGGTGGTTGTCGCGTTCGGGAAGTTCCGGGCCCACTTCCGGGCCGACGAGCTGGAACCCGCCTGAACCCATCAGGCACGCACGAGAAACACGCCTTCCTCCCCATCGATGCCCATCAGGCACAGCTCGATCCGCTCCTGTCGGCTGGTGGGCACGACACGACCACAGAAGTCTGGCTGGATCGGCAGTTCCCGATGGCCCCGATCCACCATCACCAGCAGGCTCACCCGGCGGGGCCGGCCCCAGGCCTGAAGCGCTTCCAGCGCCGCGCGCACGGTGCGACCCGTGAAGATCACATCGTCCACCAGCACCACATGCAGGTCGTCGAGGTGCGGGGGCAAGTCGGTGGCCTGCACCAGCCGGGTGCCCACCCGCTCCAGATCGTCGCGGTGGAAGGTGGGGTCGAGACTGCCCTGGGCAATCGGCCGGGAACAGAGCTCCCGCAGACGCTCAGCCAGCACCTCCGCCAGCGCCACCCCCCGGGTGGGGATGCCCACCAGCACCAGCCGGCCTGGATCAACGGCCGCCTCCAGCACCTGGGAGGCCAGGCGGTCGAGGGTGCGTCCGAGTTCAGCGGCGGCGAGAAGTTCCAGGCGATGCATGGCCGATCTGAGTGGGAGGAAAAGCGCGAACGGGAGGGTTGACAACCAGGAGGGGACGGCCGACGGGGCTCCCCGTGTGATCAAAGGCTGACCTGGGCGGGATCAGCGAAGGTGGGACAACAAGCGGGCTGTAGGTTGGCGATTGGAGGCGCAGATCAGGCGTCGCATGGTGAGTCGGGTGAGCTCTTTATCTTCCCAGCCAGTGTCTTCCCAGCGCTCCCACATCACTTCGGATCAAGCTGTCGACAGCATCCAGTCCAGAGTGTCCTCTGGAGCCGCTGGTGCCGGCGACTCACTTAGGAAATCCGTACCGAACAGCACCGGGCCGCTGGCGCCGGTGGTGCTCACCATTCTCGACGGCTGGGGCTACCGCCATGAGACTGCGCACAACGCCATCAGGGCCGCAGACACACCGGTAATGGATGCCCTGTGGCATGCCTACCCCCACACCCTGATCGAGGCCAGCGGCGCCGCGGTAGGCCTGCCCGATGATCAGATGGGCAATTCCGAGGTGGGGCATCTCACCATCGGCGCCGGCCGGATCATCCGTCAGGAGCTGGTGCGAATCTCCCAATCGGTGCGCGATGGCTCCCTGCAAGCCAATGCCGCTCTCAATGGCTTGGCCGATCACCTGCTCGCCAACGGCGGCACGCTGCACCTGCTCGGCCTCTGCTCGGATGGGGGCGTTCACAGCCATGTCGACCATCTCGGCGGCCTCCTGCGCTGGGCGGCGACGCGAGGGCTGCAGGATGTCTGTGTGCATGTCATCACAGATGGGCGCGACACCCAGCCGAACAGCGCCCATGGGTTTGTGAACAGGGTGGAGGAGCTGATCCGCGAGGCCGGGGTCGGCCGGATCGCCACACTCTGCGGCCGCTACTGGGCAATGGATCGCGACAACCGTTGGGATCGCACTGAAAAGGCCTATCGCCTGCTCACCCACGCCGGCGAGATCACGCCGATCAGTGGCATCGAGGCGATCGATCGCTCCTATGGCGACGACATCGGTGATGAGTTTCTCGAGCCGATCCGGATCGGTGCGGGTGCCGTTCAGGCCGGTGATGGCCTGGTGTGCTTCAACTTCCGCCCCGACCGCGTTCGCCAACTGATCCGGGCCTTTGTGCTCGATGGGTTTGAGCCCTTTGAGCGCGAACGAATCGCCGATTTGCGGGTCGTTACTTTTACTCAGTATGAAAAGGGACTGCCGGTGGCCGTGGCCTTCCCGCCGGAATCCCTCGACGGCCTGCTCGGCCAGGTGGTCTCTGAGGCTGGCCTGCGCCAGTTCCGCACGGCCGAAACCGAGAAATACCCACATGTCACCTATTTCATGAACGGCGGGATCGAGCAGGCCTTCCCCGGGGAAGATCGCCACCTCGTGCCCTCGCCGCGAGTCTCCACCTACGACCAGTCGCCGGCGATGTCTGCAGAGCAGCTCACCGAAAGCTGCATTTCCGCTATCAACAAGGGCATCTACGCGCTGGTGGTAATCAACTACGCCAATCCGGACATGGTTGGACACACCGGTCAGATGGAGGCCACCAAGCAGGCGATCGCCACCGTGGATCATTGCGTCGGCCGCCTGCTGGAGGCCACGAACCGAATGGGCGGCACGATGCTGATCACCGCCGACCATGGCAATGCCGAGGTGATGCAGGGGGAGGACGGGCGTCCCTGGACCGCCCACACCACCAATCCGGTGCCGGTGATCCTGGTGGAAGGCGAGAAGCGCAAGCTGCCGGGTCATGGCACTGATGTGCAGTTGCGCAGTGAGGGTGGTCTCGCAGACATAGCCCCCACCCTGCTGGAGATCCTCGATCTGCCCATGCCTGAGCACATGCGCGGCCGATCCCTGATCACGCCGCTCACCGCCGGCAGTGCCAACAGCCCCATCGCCCAGCCGCTGTCGGTGTGAACTGATCAGGCATCACGTTCACGCCCTACGCTGAAGGCTTCAGCTTCACCACTCTCCGATGCTCACCACCACCTTGTCGTGGATCTGGTTCGCGGCAGGCATTCTGCTGATCATCAGCGTGCTGCTGCACAGCCCCAAAGGTGATGGTATGGGAGGGCTGGCATCGTCTGGTGGCTCAATGTTCACCAGCGCCCGCAGCGCTGAGCAGACCCTCAATCGCATCACCTGGACCCTGCTGGCCATCTTTCTCGGCCTGGCGGTGGTGCTCAGCGCCGGCTGGCTGGGTTGATGACACGTCGAGGCCTGCTGGCCAGTGTGAGCCGCGCTCTGAGCGGCCTGGGCCTTCCCTTTCTGCAGGCAGGCGCTGCCGCTGCGGCCAGCAAAGCCGATGATCCCGCCTGGCAGCTCAGCGAAGCCGAATGGAAACGGCGCCTATCGACCCCGGCCTTCGCAGTGCTGCGCCAGGAGGGTACTGAACGGCCGTTCAGCAGTGGGCTAAACGCTGAGAAACGCCAGGGCACCTACCACTGCGCCGGCTGCGACCTGCCCCTGTTCAGCTCCAAGGCCAAATACGAAAGCGGCACCGGCTGGCCGAGCTTCTGGCAACCGCTGCCAGGAGCAATGGGCACCAAGGTGGATTTCAAGCTGATCGTGCCGCGCACCGAGTACCACTGCCGCCGCTGCGGCGGCCACCAGGGTCACGTCTTCAACGACGGCCCCCGCCCCACCGGCAAGCGCTACTGCAACAACGGCGTGGCACTCACGTTCAAGCCAGGCAAGAGCTGATCGCTCTGCCGCTCCTGCCCTGCAGGCCATAAAAAACGCCCCTGGCGGGGCGTCTGCTGCAGATGGGCTGCGCGCTGAATGACTGATGGGAGGGGGCCCGCAGGCCCCCAGGAGCGCTCAGTAGTCGAAGTCGCCGCCACCCATGCCGCCTCCGGCAGGAGCTGCTTCCTTCTTCTCGGGCAGATCAGCCACGATGCACTCAGTAGTCAGAACCATGCCGGCGATTGACGCAGCGTTCTGCAGACCGGAGCGGGTCACCTTGGCGGGATCGACGATGCCGGCGGCCAGCATGTCGACGTACTCACCGGTGGCAGCGTTGTAACCCTCGTTGAAGGGCTTGTTCTTGACATGCTCAGCCACGACCGAACCGTTCACACCGGCATTCTCGGCGATTCGCTTGAGGGGAGCGGTGAGGGCGGAGGCCACGATGGTGGCGCCGATCAGCTCCTCGCCGGAGAGGTTGGCGGCTGCCCACTCCTCAAGGGCGGGAGCCAGGTGCGCCAGGGTGGTGCCCCCGCCGGGAACGATGCCCTCTTCAACGGCCGCCTTGGTGGCGTTGATGGCGTCTTCCAGGCGCAGCTTCTTGTCCTTCATCTCGGTCTCGGTAGCGGCGCCCACCTTGACCACCGCCACGCCACCGCTCAGCTTGGCCAGACGCTCCTGCAGCTTCTCCTTGTCATAGGAGGAGTCGGTTTCGTCCATCTGCTTGCGGATCTGCTCGCAGCGGGCCTTCACGGCCACCTCGTTGCCTTCGGCCACGATGGTGGTGGTGTCTTTGTTGATGGTGATGCGGCGGGCGGTGCCCAGCATCTCCAGCTTGGCGTTCTCCAGCTTGAGGCCTGCGTCCTCGGTGATCAGCTGACCGTTGGTGAGCACGGCGATGTCCTCGAGCATGGCCTTGCGGCGGTCGCCGAAGCCAGGGGCCTTCACAGCGGCCACGTTGAGCACGCCGCGCAGACGGTTCACCACCAGGGTGGCGAGCGCTTCCTTCTCGATGTCTTCAGCAATGATCAGCAGCGGCTTGCCGGTGCGGGCGATCTGCTCGAGCACGGGCACCAGGTCCTGCACCAGGCCGATCTTCTTGTCGGTGAGGAGGATATAGGGGTCATCCAGCACCGCTTCCATCCGCTCAGTGTCGGTAGCGAAGTAGGGCGAGATGTAGCCCTTGTCAAAGCGCATGCCCTCGGTGACCTCCAGCTCGGTGGTCATCGACTTGCCCTCCTCAAGGGAGATCACGCCTTCCTTGCCAACCTTGTCCATGGCGTCGGCGATCATGCGGCCCACCTCTTCGTCGTTGCCGGCGGAGATGGTGCCCACCTGGGCGATGGCGTTGCTGTCGCTGATCGGCTTTGCGTGCTCCTCGATCTTCTTGACCAGGAAGTCTGCAGCCTTGTCGATGCCCTTCTTGAGGGTGATGGCGTTGGCGCCAGCGGCCACGTTGCGCAGACCAGCCTTCACCATGGCATGGGCCAGCACGGTAGCCGTGGTGGTGCCGTCACCGGCGGCGTCGTTGGTTTTGGAGGCAGCCTGGCGGATCAGTGCCACACCAGTATTTTCAATGTGGTCCTCCAGTTCGATCTCCTTGGCGATGGTGACGCCGTCGTTGATGATCTGGGGGGCGCCGAACTTCTTCTCCAGCACCACGTT
>JBBASO010000068.1:0-12080 GCA_040399265.1 Prochlorococcaceae cyanobacterium | reverse complement strand
CAGATCGTCGGCGGCGGCCCCAGCCCCCTCACCGCCTACTTCTTCTGGCCCCGTGAGGATGCCTGGGAAACCCTCAGGAGCGAGCTGGAGGCCAAGAGCTGGATCACCGACAACGAGCGGGTTGAGATCCTTAACAAGGCCACAGAGGTGATCAACTACTGGCAGGAGGAGGGCAAGGGCAAGAGCCTCGACGAGGCCAAGCTCAAGTTCCCTGAAGTCACCTTCTGCGGTACCGCTTGATCACCGAGCCTGGATCACCTGGCCGAAGCTGCTGGCAACGATCTGGGAAGGGTCACTGGCACTCTCAACGGTGAAGCTGCGGGTTTCGATCTGGCTGGTGCCGTCGGGATAGACGAAGGTCACCAGGCCCTCGAGCACGATCTGCGTGCCGGTCTCTGCGGTCGCGCGCAGGTCCGCTACCGAGATCCGGCTGAACTGGTTGAAAAAGGCTGGATCGAACTGGTCGGCGGCGGCTGCGCCGAACAGCCTGCGGGCGGCTTCCGTGTCGCGCGCATTCAGCGCGGCATAGAGCTTCTCCACCGTGGCGATGGCGATTGCAACGGCTGGCTCGCTGGTCGCTTCGGCCGGTTCGGCTGTGTCGTTGGTGTTCTCGCTGCCCCCCGTGCTGTCGTCGGCGGGCAGGGCCGGGGCTGGTGGCACGGGCGCGGAGCGGCCAGGTGCCTGGGTTGCATCGCCGCTGCGCGGTCTGCCGTTCAGGCCCTCCGGCGTCGGCTGCAGGGGTTGGCGCTGCAGCCATAGCAGCACTAGGGCGCCACCGAGGATGCCCACCAGAAAGGAGAGCACGGCCACCAGCGGGCCTGGACCCTGCCCACGGGCCCGGGTGGGAGGCTGCACCTCTGGTGTGCTCGCCACAGCCGGTGCCGCTGGAGCTGGAACCGGTGCTGGAGCTGGAACCTGAGCCGGAGCCAGTGCAGCGCGCAGGCCGAGCAGACCAGCCAGCACCGCCTCAAGCCGGTTGCAGAGCGCTGGTGTGTACAGCGCGCGCAATTCCTGCCGCAGGGCTGTGACAAGCGTTTCACCCCGGGCACCGTTCAGCTCTGCCGGCTGGCTCAACAGCCTCGCCACCAGTGGGGAGCGCAGCAGGTAACTGAGCGCGGGCAGCAGGGATTGCTGATCGGGCGTCACCAGCGCCGCCAGGCCGCTCTCCAGCCGTCGGGGGTCGACCTGTTCGCCAGGATCGCGGCGCTGCCGCTCGATCGCGGCCCGCAGATCCCGGCCAAGCGACTGGTCAGACATCGCAGCCCAATGACTTCACGGGTTGGCTGCTGCACTCTGCCAGTGCCGCTGCAGAGCCTGGTTGAGTGCTGGGCAGGTCGGTGGGATTCGCTTCGGTGGGGTTTGCTGATCGGCGCGATCCGGCCGGCTGGCGACGATCAGGGCTCCGGTCGCATCGCCGCTGCGCAGGATCGCTGCCGCCTGCTGGGGATCCCGGAGCAGGCGCCGGAACAGTGCCTTGCGCTGGTTCAGCGTTGGTGTGATCAGCGCCGGCTGGCGGCAGAGCCGCTGCACTTCCAGGCCCAGTGCAGCAGGATCTGGCGCAGGGCCCGGGGGTGGCAGTGACCTGGCCGGTTTCGTACGGATCGGCAGAGGGAGTTGGGTGCTGAGCCCGTTCCAGTCGACGGGCTTCAGCGCCAGCCCCCCTGCCAGCAGCAGAGTGGATGCCGCGAACAGCAGCACCGCCCTGCCCGGCCACAGCCGGGCAGGGGCTGGGCAGGGCGGTGCTGCTAGTGGCGCCGGAGCGGGCCAGAGGGCCACGGCCACGGTCACGTCATCGCCGCTGCCATCGCCGCTGATCCGGTCGAGACTCGGATCGAGCTGCTCTGTTTCTCCGTTGGCGGCCACCGCGACGAGAAAGCTGCAGAGCTTGAGGTGATCACCATCGGTGGCGCACGATTTACGGATGCCATCGGTGCTCAGCACCAGCGCCAGGCTCTCGCCCGGCCTCCCCAAGGGGTACACGGCGGTACGTTCGGCGAACAGGCGCGCCGCCTCCGGCAGGCAGAGGCTGGCTGTGGCTTCCCCCCCACCGGCTGGCGCGGATTCCTCGCTCACGATCCGAGCCCGCTTCCGCCCTTCGATCAGCACCAGATCCCAGTCACCTAGACCCGTTTGGGCCCACCACAGCGGGGTGAGCAGCACCAGCCCGAGGGTGGTGCCGTACGGGATGGCCGAGAAGGCACCCTCACCCCGCGGCGCGGCTGCTCCTGACTGCCAGTGTTCCGCCGCCGCCTGGAGCCACCGCCTCACGATCAGCTCCGGCAACTCCCGGCTGAGCCAGGCGAGCAGTCGCTCCTGCTCGCGGGCTTGCGCACTGGTCAGCAGCTCGAGGTCTGCCAGCGCGTCGGCGGCGCTGCTGAGGGCGATGCGGCAGGCCAGGTCACTGCCCACGGCACTCAACCAGTAGCGCTCGCCACCGTGACCATCGGCGACCGCCATCAGCTGCACAGGCAGGCCATCGGCACTGCAGACCTGGGCCGTGCGGGCGCTGTCCTGGCAGGGAACGCCCCGGCGCCGGTGGGCGGATCCGCAGCGGCTGCTGTGCACGGGTGTCGACCACACCGGCAACGCCGCCCGGGCCGGTTCGCTCACCAGACCACCGGCCCGATGTCATCCATCGGGTCCATGGCGGTGGGCGGGAGATCTGGCAGGGGGATGTTCCCCTCAGCCGCCTCTGGGCTGCCGATGCGGCTGGTGGGCATCGAGGCGGCCCCCACTACGGCGGTTGAGGCCCACTGGATGTACTGGGCCAGCGCGGTGGCGTTGCTGGCCTGTAGGGGGCGACGCGGCGAGCGCCCTGGCCGTGGCATCTCGCCGCTTGCGCCCGGCACCTCACCGGCAGGCAGCACGGGGCCGGGTGCCGGGCCGATGAACGCCTGAAGCACCTCCAGGTCGGCGTCGTGGCCGAGGGCGATCGCCAGGCGCACAGCCTTCTGGGCCCAGGGCCGCCGCATCAGCTGGCGCAGGCCCGCCTCGAAGTCGTCGGTGGGTTGGCCATCGGAGATCAGCACCAGCACCGGCGGCAGGGCCCGTTGCTCCATCGGCGGTGCATCGAGTTGACCGGCCACCAGTTCCAGCGCCTCACCCATGGCGGTGACGCCGCCGGCCTGCAGGTCGCTCCAGACGAGCTGCTCCACCGGGGTGGGCTCGGCGATGTGCCAGTGGGCCCGGTCGGCGAAGCGCACGGCCCGCACCAGCACCCGTGCTTCGGGGTTGTCGCGGGCCACGTTCGCCATGCCCGGCAGCGATTGGCGGATGGCTTGGTTGAGCGCCTGCATCTTGCCCTGGGCCGCCATCGAGCCGGAGCAGTCGCAGATGTAAAGGAAGTGCAGCGGCCGGCTGGCCAGTTTCACGTTGGGAAAGCTGGGCATCAGGGGGCGGGATCGCGTTGGGGGCTGGCGGTGGCTGCCGCTGCCGGCTGGCTCAGGCTCACGCTCCCCAGATGGGTCTCGAACCGGCGCAGCCCGGCGAGGTTACAGCTCTTGCCGGGATCGAGTGTCAGCTCCCGGCCGCCGCTGAGTTCCGCCTGCCACGACGCTCCGCTGAGGTTGCGTACCCCCAGCAGCGCCGGATCGCCGGGATGGGGCACGATCCGGGCAAGCGGTCGCTCCAGCGCCGGCGGTTCGAGATTGTTGAAGTGATGGGCATGCAGCTCGTTGCCGGCGCTCACTGCCACGGCCGCGTGGGGGGTGTGCAGCTGCAGCGGCTCTGCCAGAGGGGTGCTGCAGTGCCAGCAGGCTCGCTGGACGCCGAAATTCTCCTGGCCACACACGCCACAGAGCTGGCGCCGGTCGAGGCTGCGGGCCAGCACTTCTTGCCACTGGCCGGTGAGGGCGCGACGGGATGGTGCCTTCAGGCCCGCCACGAAGGTCTGCAGGAACAGCGCCTGCAGGTCGCTGGGATAGAGCGGCCAGGTGACCAGCGCCGCCTGATGGAGGTCGGGGTCGGGCCGGTTACGGTCGTCGCCGGGATCGAAGATGAACACCGGATCCTCACCGTAGAGGCGGCGGCGGGCTGGTTCATCCAGGCAACGGATCGCCAGTTCCAGTTTGCCTTTGAAGGGGTCATGGCGGGTGAGCAGCCGGAAGATCAGCACCGCCAGAGAAAACAGGTCACTGTCAGCACCAGGCTTGGCCCGGCGCATCAGGATCTCCGGAGCCATGAACCCCGGGGTACCGAGCACGCTGCCGAGGTCGCGGCCGTCGACATCGACGTTGTCGTTGTCGCAGATCAGGATGCGGCCGTTGCTGGGCTCGAGAAAGAGGTTGCCCAGGGAGATGTCTTTGTAACAGAGCCCCTTGCTGTGCAAGGCGTGGAACGCTTCCGCCAGGTGGAAGGCCGCCCGCAGAGCCGCCCCCAGGCTGAAGGCGATCCGGCCGGCGACGTGCTCCACCGCTGCCACGTAGCCCGCGGGCCGCAGCGGCATCAGATAGCCGAACCCGGCCGGTCGGCAGTGCACCAGCGGCAGCGTGTCTGCCGTGGGATGGAGCAGGGCGATCGGCCAGAGGAAGTGCTGATTGGGAGCGGTGGCGCGGATGCTGTCGGCGAGTCGCCGTTCCAGATGGGGATCCCGGGCGATGCAGCCGGGCAGGTACCACTTGAGGGCGAGCGCTTCGTTCTGCACCGCCACCTCATACACCTGGCCCTGGCTGCCGCTGCCGATGCCCCGCACCACTCGCACCGGCGTGCTGAAGGCCTCAAACTGCAGCCACGCCCCCTCCGGCAGGATCCAGGTCACGGCGCTCCGCTGGTCTCCAGACTCTGGCCGATGGCGCGACGGATGCCGCTGCAGTGCGCCAGCGCCGTGCGGCGGTTGGCAAAGCGGTGCGTCAGGGCCTGGCCGTCGTGCAGCACCACCTGCAGGGTGTGCTCCTTGCGTGAACCCAGCAGGATCCAGCCCGCCAGGGCACCGATCTGCAAGGGCCAGAACAGCAGCGGGAACGGCAGCAGCAGCAGTCCGCCCAAGCAGAGCAGCAGCCACCAGCTGAAGATCTGGGGATAGTGCGGTTCGCTGGTCACCCGTGCCGACTGGATGCTGGCCAGAGGCAGCAACCGGCCGTCAAAATCCAGGTTGGCGGCTGTGGCCTTTGGTTGTGCTGCTGTGGGGAGCGGAGTTTGGAGCGCCTCGGCGCGTTCCAGCCGGAACAGCAGCACTGGCCCTGCCTGGCCGAGCTGGATCCGGTCCCCATCGGCGAGGGGCCGGCAGCGCTGGATCCGATGTCCCCCCAGGTAGGTGCCATCACTGCTCTGCCAGTTGCACACCACCCAGCCCTGGCTGGCAGAGAAGCGCACCACCGCGTGGTGGTCGGCCACGCCCGCCGCGCTGGCCAGGCACAGCCGATTGGTGGCGGACCGGCCGATCGTGATCGGTGTGGAAGGGTCGAGGCGAACCAGCTTGGTGGGGTCGTTTTCCAGCTGCAGCTGGGGCTGGGTGTCCGCCATCACGTACCGTCGCCGCGGTTGCCGCGGTTGCTTGGGCGCTGGCCGGAGCGTCGCTGCCACCAGAGCCGCCAGTCGTCGCGCAGATCGTGCCACCAGCCACCATCCTCCTGCCGCCAGGCGATGACACGGCCGGGAAACAGCAGGGCCTTGCTGGCCAACGCCAGGGCCACGAGCACCATCACCAGCAGCAGCCAGCCTGGTATGGCACCGGGCCACTGGGCGGCGAAGAAGGCCCGGATCGCGTAGAGGCCGATCGTGAGGGCGAGCCAGAGCCGGAAGGGCTCCCAGGGGTCCCGCTGGCGCTGCACCGGCCGACCAACGACAGGGCTTCTAGCCTAATCGGCACCTGAGCCCTCGCCCTGAACCAGCCCGGTCCCACGGTCAACTCCGAACCCAGCACCACCAGGAGCGCTGCCGCAGCCTCACTCCAGTCCGGAGCCGGAGAGGGCTGGTGGGCCCTTGCGCGGGCGCTCGGCCGCGGCCCCTGGGCGGCGCGGCCGGCGGCGGTGCGGCGGGCCTGGCGGGAGTTGGCGGCCCGGCAGCCACGGCTGGAGCTGTGGGCGGCCGGCCGTTGCCAAGGGGCGCTGCCCCTGGCCGATCGGCGCTACCGCATCGGCCGGGACCCCGGCTGCGATCTGGTGCTCAGCGGCCCGGGCCTCAGCCGGGTGCACGCCATTCTCGAGAAGGCCCGCCCCAGCGACCGCGACTTCGCTCTCGAAGATTTCCGCTCCGCCAACGGTCTGTTCCATCGGGATCGGCGCATCCGCTGGATTCAGCTGCGCCATGGCGATGCGGTGCAGCTGGGCTCGCCGCTCAAGGGGACGGCGGCGGAATTGCGCTATCTGCATCCCCGCAGCGCTCTGGAGCGGGCGGTGCACCGGCTCGGTGTGGCTGCCCTGGCCGGTTCGGTCCTGCTGGTGAGCGGCATGCTGGCGGCGGCCAGTGTGGGCGGCGGCTCGAAGATCCGCTCCATCAGCGGGCCGGTGAAGATCTTCTCGGCCAGCGGCCAGCAGATCGATGCCCGGCAGGGATCGGCCACGGCCCTGCCAAGCCTGCAGGATTACCCCCTGCATCTGCGGCAGGCGCTGATCGCCTCTGAGGAGGCGCGATTCGGCTGGAATAGCGGCATCGACCTGTTCGGCACCGTGCGCTCGGCCCTGCTGCGCAGTGGTGGCGGCAGCGGCCTCACCCAGCAGGTGGCGCGGCTGGTGTATCCGGAGGTAGGTCGCGACGTGAGCATCGGCCGCAAGTTGCGGGAGCTCTGGGTGGCGCTGCAACTGGAGGTGGGCTTCAGCAAGAACCGGATCCTCAAGCTTTATCTCGACCGGGCCCATCTCGGGATGGGCACCGACGGGTTCGAGCAGGGCGCCCAACTTTATTTTCGCAAGTCGGCCAGTGCCCTCGACCTGGCGGAATCGGCGTTCCTGGTGGGTCTGTTGCCCAGCCCCAACGGCTATTCCCCTTGCAATCGCGACGATCCGGGGGCGGGGCTGGAGCGGCGCAACCTTGTGCTCAGCCTGATGCACGAGCAGGGCTGGCTCACCGACCAGGCCCTGGTCGACGCCCAGCGCCGGCCGTTGAACATCGATGCTTCCGCCTGCCGGGAGTCGCTGTTCAGCAGCTACCCCTTCTTCAGCGACTATGTGGTGGGGGAGCTGGAGGGCACCCGCTTCGGCCTGGATCTCAGCGGTGATGCTGCCACCGGCAACTACGCGGTGATCAGCACGATCAACCCGCGGCTGCAGCAGCTGGCCCAGCAGCAGCTGCAGCGGTTTCTAGAGGGGCCTGGGGCGGCGGCCGGGCTTAGCCAGGGCGCCTTGATCACGCTCAACGTGGCCAGCGGTGAGATCCTGGCCTACGTGGGTGGCGGCGATTACAGCCGCTCCAGTTTTGATCGGGTGCAGGCCATGCGCCAGCCCGGCTCCACCTTCAAGCTGTTTCCCTTTCTGGCGGCTCTGGCTGCGGGGGCCGCTCCGTCGGAGCCGTTCGCCTGTGCCCCGCTCAGCTATGTGGAGGGGTGCAGCCGCTCGGGTGGGGCGGGATCGGTGTCGCTTGCCGATGGCTTCGCCCGCTCGGAGAACGTGGTGGCGGTGCGGGTGGCGCAGCGGGCCGGCCTCGATCAGGTGCTGCGACTGGCGCGTCGCCTCGGCATTTCCACGCCCCTGCAGCCCGACACCAACACCGTGCTCGGCGGCAGCGAGACCTATCTCTACGAGCTGGCGCGCGCCTATGCGGTGGTGGCTAACGGCGGCCGCTCGGTGCCGATGCATGGGGTGAGCCGCATCTACGACCTGGGGATCTGCCAGTCGATCCGCAGTCTGGAGAGCTGTCCGGAGCGGGGCGTGACGGTGCCGCTCGGTGAACGGTCGCGCCAGCTGCTCAGCCCCGAGGTGGCCGCGGCGATGGATGCTCTGCTCGAGCAGGTGGTGCAGCGGGGTACCGGCCGGGCGGCGGCACTCCTGCCGGATGCCCGCGGCAAGACGGGCACCACCAATAACGGCGTTGATGCCCTGTTCGTGGGCTATTCACCTTCGCTGGGGGTGCTCACCGCCATCTGGATGGGCAACGACGACAACACGCCGGCTGCCGCTGCCAGCGGTGGCCTGGTGGCCGAACTCTGGGGCCGCTACATGCAGGCCGCTGCCCGCCTGCTTCAGGCTTGAGCAGCGCTCTGGAGGGTATCGAGCAGTTGCTGCAACCAGCTGAGCAGGGCCCAGCCGGCGCCGAACAGCAGCCCCCAGCACCAGGGGCTGGCTAGCAGCTCGCCCCAGCGATCCGCGGGCACGCCGGCTTCCGCCTCCTGATGGCGCTCCCGGGTCTGCCAGGAGAGCTGCAGGCCTGCGTAGATCAGCAGCAGCACCCAGGCGGGGATGGTGAGCGGGCCGATCGTGTAGCCGAGATCCCGGCCCTGCAGCAGGCTCAGGCTCCCTCCCAGACCGATCAGCGCCCCCACCGCGCCGGAGGAGCCGCCCCAGCGCCGGGTCTGTGTCCCGTTGGGTTGCACTAGGGCCACGGCGATCAGGGTGGCCAGGCAGGTGAGGGCGTAGCGCAGGATCACATCGGGCAGCTGCAGGGCAGAGCCGCCGAGGATCACGGTCAGCATGATCAGGTTCAGCAGGGCCTCGCCACGCCCCGGTTGTATCCAGGCGGCACTGAGCCAGCGCCAGGCGTGCCGGCTGTCGCCCACCAGATCGCTGCTCAGCAGACCTCTCTGGCGCCAGTGCCGTAGGGGGGGCGCCAGCAGCAGCAGCTCCACCAGCGCCAACGCCATCACCAGCACGGCTCCGCCGCTCCAGCCCCAGTCCTCAAACAGGAGGCGGTCCAGTTCGGCGCCGCTCCACATCCAGACCAGAGCAGCGGCGGCAGCCAGGGCGATGCCGCCGGCCAGCGGGCGCAGCCGTCGCCACAGCCGCAGCCTGGGCGGCCGCCGCGCCGGCACATTGGTAGCCGGTGCCAGGCCTGCTCGCGTCAGGGTGATCTGAGCGAACCCCTCAAGCAGGTCGATCAGTTCCGCCAGCACCTGGGGGCTGTAGGTGGCAGCCAGTTCCCGGGCCAGCTGTTCCAGGCTGGTGCGGCGGGCCAGGCCCTGCTGGCGCAGGCACTGGCGGAACAGGGGCCGACTTGCCAGATCACGCAGCGGCGCCTTGAGGCTGTCCTCGCCGCCGAGCGCATCGCTCCAGCGGTTGGCCAGGGCCTGGGGCGCGTTCAGATCGACGGCGCCGTTTTCGAGCCATTGCCGAAGCTGGTTGCCGAGCTGCTGTCCCTGAGCCATGGCTTTCAGCGCCTCAGCGGTAGCGACTGGTGTGGTTTCAGCATGAAAAAAACCGGCCGTCAGGCCGGTACTGGTCCGCCGAGGCGGGAAGAGATCGCGAAAAAAGCGGTCAGTTGCAAAAAATGGTCAGTTGGCTTTGGTGGCCTGCAACCAGGCCCGGGCCCGGGCGAGATCCTGCTGGGCCTTGAGCTTCTCGGTGCTGGGGGGCTTGCCTTCGAAGGCCGCAGCTGTCTGCTGGGCTGCCTCAAAGGAGCTTTCGGCGGCGGCGGCATCAATGCTGCTGCCAAGCTGAGCGCCGTTTACCAGCACGGTCACTTCATCTGATTCGACTTCAGCAAAGCCGCCGAGCAGGGCGATGGATGCCCAGCCGTTGCCGTCGCGCAGGCGCATCACGCCTGTTTCGAGAGCGGCCAGCATGGTGACGTGGCCGGGGAGGATGCCCACCTGACCGGTGGTGCTGGGCAGGATGACCTCTTCAGTGGTTCCATCGAAAACGCTCTGATCAGGTGCCAGAACGCGCAGGGTGAGACTCATGACGTATTTTCCTCAAGATGATCGTGGCCGATCAGCCTTTGGCCTCGGAGAGGATCTTCTCGGCCTTGGCTTTCACCTCGTCGATGTTACCCACCAGATAGAAGGCAGCCTCGGGAAGTTGATCCAGCTCGCCTGCCAGGATCATGTTGAAGCCTTTGATCGTGTCTTCGAGCTTCACGTATTTGCCCGGCATGCCGGTGAAGATCTCAGCCACGAAGAAGGGCTGGGAGAGGAATTTCTCAATCTTGCGGGCCCGATCGACGGTGCGGCGGTCGTCTTCGGAGAGTTCATCTAGACCGAGGATGGCAATGATGTCCTGCAGTTCCTTGTAGCGCTGCAGAGTGCTCTGTACGGCGCGGGCGGTGCGGTAGTGCTCGTCGCCCACCACGGCAGGCTGCAGCATGGTGCTGGTGGAATCCAGCGGGTCCACGGCCGGGTAGATACCCTTGGAAGCCAGACCGCGGCTGAGCACGGTGGTGGCGTCGAGGTGGGCGAAGGTGGTGGCTGGAGCAGGGTCGGTGAGGTCATCCGCCGGCACGTACACAGCCTGAATCGAGGTGATCGAACCTTCGAGAGTGGAAGTGATGCGCTCTTGGAGCATGCCCATGTCGGTGCCGAGGGTGGGCTGATAACCCACAGCTGAAGGCATGCGGCCCAGCAGGGCGCTCACCTCGGAGCCGGCCTGCACGAAACGGAAGATGTTGTCGACGAACAGCAACACATCCTGCTTGTTCACGTCGCGGAAGTGTTCGGCCATGGTGAGAGCCGACAGGCCCACGCGCATGCGGGCGCCGGGGGGCTCATTCATCTGGCCGTAGCAGAGGGCAACCTTCGACTTGGAGAGGTCGTTGGGGTTGATCACCCCAGACTCCTTGAACTCCTCATAGAGGTCATTGCCCTCGCGGGTGCGCTCGCCGACACCGGCAAACACCGAAACGCCGCCGTGCTCCTTGGCGATGTTGTTGATCAGTTCTTGGATCAGCACGGTCTTGCCCACGCCTGCGCCGCCGAACAGGCCGACCTTGCCGCCCTGACGGTAAGGAGCCAGCAGGTCGATCACCTTGATGCCGGTCTCGAAAACCTTCGGCTTGGTTTCCAGTTCGGTGAGGGTGGGGGCGGGGCGGTGGATTGAAGCGGTTGCCGTGGTCGCCACCGGGCCCTGCTCGTCAACCGGTTCCCCCAGCACATTGAAGATGCGGCCCAGGGTGGCTTCACCAACGGGAACGGAGATCGGGGCGCCGGTGTCGAGTGCTTCCATGCCGCGCACCAGACCATCGGTGCTGCTCATGGCCACGGCGCGCACGCGATGGTCGCCCAGCAGTTGCTGCACTTCTGCTGTGAGAGCCACGTCCTGGCCGGCGGAATTCTTGGCCTCGATGCGCAGAGCGTTGAAGATTCGGGGCAGCTTGCCGGCCGGGAATTCAACGTCGAGCACCGGGCCGATCACCTGCCGGACGATGCCTTTGGTGCCGGTGGCAGTAGCAGCAGCCATATGTAAGGGAGTGACGGAGGGTGCTGATCAGGGCTGCGGGTCGCTGCGCGGACCCATCCCTTCGAAGCGGCGCAACCTTACCACCGTGCAGTGACGACAAGCGGATGCGGCCACAACCGGGGCGGTTCGGTCACCCGCACAGCGACCGAACTGGTCTTGACACCGGTCGTTCCCATAGGTTGGCACTCGCATGGCTCGAGTGCCAGGTCGGCGATTCATCGCCTTCAAGGTCCTTGCCATGTTTCTGGCGTCTCAGGCGCCATGCCGTTGCAATCGCATTGATCCATGGCTGCTGTTTCTCTCAGCGTCTCCACTGTCAAGCCCCTTGGAGACCGCATTTTCATCAAGGTCTCCGAATCGGAGGAAAAGACTGCCGGCGGCATCCTGCTGCCCGACACCGCCCAGGAAAAGCCTCAGGTGGGTGAGGTGGTGCAGGTCGGTCCCGGCAAGCGCAACGACGACGGCACCCGCCAGGCCCCCGAGGTGGGTGTGGGCGACAAGGTGCTTTACAGCAAGTACGCCGGTACCGACATCAAGCTCGGCGCCGATGACTACGTGCTTCTGTCCGAGAAGGACATCCTGGCTGTCGTCAGCTGAGTGCTGCGGTTTCACCGCACTCCGCTCCTCTTTCAACCACTGTTCAATAGCGAGTTTTGCCTTCCATGGCTAAGCGCATCATTTACAACGAGCAGGCCCGCCGTGCCCTCGAAAAAGGCATCGACATCCTGGCCGAGGCCGTCGCCGTCACCCTCGGTCCCAAGGGCCGAAACGTGGTGCTGGAGAAGAAGTTCGGCGCCCCCCAGATCATCAACGACGGCGTCA
>JBBASO010000067.1:0-12175 GCA_040399265.1 Prochlorococcaceae cyanobacterium | reverse complement strand
CGCCACCGTCTTCGCCACCGTCAGGTCGTTGCATCCCGGAGGTCTGGCGTCACGGGCCGTGCTGCTCATGGGTGGGCGTTTGAGGCCGGATCGCCGGATCTTGAATGGTGCTGACCGCGCCATCCCGCTACCCGCCATGCCGATCGCGCTGGACGAACGTCTGGATGAGCTTGCCGAGGCCTGGAACGAGGCGGAGATCTCTCGGCCATCGCTAGGTCGCTGGATCGGGCAGTTCGACGCCGCCGAGCAGCCGATCGCCCTGCGGCTGCTGCAGTGCATGCAAATGCATGGCTGGGCGCGGCTGATCCGGGAGTGCCGGCTGCTGCATGAGCGCCTGTGCGTGGATCTGGCGGATGACGGCTTCGATGTGGAGCGCTGCAGCGACATCGACTTCACGCGCGCCTTCGTGTGCAAGAGCGGCGATCTGATCTCGTACCTCTATCGAAAGGCCAACCGCCTGCCGGTGACCTGCTTTCACAACATCGAAGGGCTGCAGGCCTCTCCCCCCGCGTTCGATCAACGCCGGGCTCTGGTGATTCTCGACGATTACATCGGCACCGGCTCCCAGTTCCTGTTCACCTTCGTGGCGCGCAGCGCCGCCAACCGCGCCCTGCTGCAGCGCTATGCGCGGGTGCGGCTGGCGGCGATCGTCGTGCACGACGACGCCCGCCACAAATGGAAGCTGCTGCAACACCGCGACGTGGAGCAGGTGATGGCGATCGAGGAGCAGCAGCTCACCTGCGTGGACTTCGCGCCGGAACGCCCGGCCTTGATCGCGGCACTCTCCAGCTTCGACTGGCGCAAAGCCGGCCTGGTGGCAGCAGGCCGCGACTTTCCTGTGATCGCGCACCCGCAGTTGAGCCCCGAGCAGCGAGAGCAGCTTCGCGCGTTCCTGCGCCGGCAGCAGGAAGCCGAAGGGGCCGGCACCACCGACTTCCTGCTCGGGCATCACTCCTTCTTCTATGGCGCTCCGAACGCTCTGGCGCGGGTGCTGCTGCCGCTGTTCAAGCGGATCGAGGATTTCAGCGTCTACCCGCGCGAGTCGCAGGTGGGCCTGCCGGCCGATCTGCTCGATTACGACATCGACAATCCTGAACCGGTGACGCTGCACAACCCCAGGGAGTGAACCCCATTGGCGGCATGCGGGTGCAGATGGCAGAGGCGGAGGCTGCACTGCCGCTCTCGCATGCCGGCAAGACTCGGCATGGCCTCACGCTATTCACACTCCATCGCTGCATCGCCGCCTCCCCTGCCATGCGTTCATCCCTGCGCCGCCAGCTGTTGCATCTGGCCACCGATCTCTCTGTCCTGGCGGCCAACCCCGACGACCTGGGCCACGGCTTCGATCTGCTTACGCGCAGCTATGCCACACCAGTGGCCGATGCCGCCCGCGCCGCCCTGCGCAGCGACCCGGCGATTGCACCATTGATCGCAGAGCGCTACTGGGGGCCGTGGCTGAGCCCGGCCGAGCTGCTGGCGCTGCCGCCCGAAAGCCTTGGCCATGCCTACGCCAGCTGGTTTGCCGAGGCCGGCGGTCAGCCGCTGCCGGATCCGCTGCTGCAGGCCGGCAGCGATGGCGACGACACATGGCTGCACCAGCGCGTGCGCCACACCCACGACCTCTGGCACGTGGTGTGCGCCTGCCCGCCCACAGCGGCTGGAGAAGCGGCGATGAGCGCCGTGAATGTGATGCAGCTGCGCTGGCCGGGCAGCGCCATGCTGTTGGGGGCCGATCTGCTGCACCGCTGCCTGGAGGGGCCGGCCAGCGGCGAGGTGGATGTGGGACAGGCGGTGGCTTTCGGCCTGGAGCTGGGCCGGATCTGCGCGCCGCTGCTGGCCCAGCGCTGGGAGGAGGGCTGGGGGCAGTCCCTCGCGCAGTGGCGGGAGCAGCTGGGCATCGCTGCGCTGGTGGAGCGGTCGCCATTCAGGGCGGAGATGCCTCGGGCTTGAGCGGCAGCACCACCACGACGATCAGCGCCAACAGCTGCGCCCCCAGGGGTTCCGCCAGCGCCAGGGGCACCACGATCGCAGTGCCAGCCCGAGCGGCAGCACCGTGAGTAGGGCCGCGGGTTTCACCAGCAAGCCGAGCAACAGCAGCACGGTGATGTCGGTGGCCGTGTTCAGCGGAGGCAGCACCCGGCCCAGGGCCTGCTGCTCAAAGCGACCGATCCGGTCGCGGCCGTTGGAGAGCAACACCCCGGCCATGAACATCGCCAGCAGGCCGCCCCCGCCCAGCAGCTGCCCGAAGCCGACCGGCGCCGCAGACCCGCCGCGCCCATGCCGCGAATGCGGCGCCGGTCGCTCGTCGCCAGGATGCAGTGATGCAGTGATGCAGTGATGCATCGATGCAGTGATGTAGGCTGATGGTTATGCGTACCACGCTCGACATCGAAGACGATGTGCTGGCCGCAGCCCGTGAACTGGCACGGCGCCAGGGCACCACGGCGGGCCAGATGGTGTCGCGTCTGTTGCGGGCTGCGCTCAGCGGCGCAGCCTCCACGGCCCAGGCTCCAGCCGGGGCATCCCCTGGCGTGGCTGGCTTTCGCCCCTTCCAGGCCCGGGGCGGAGCGGTGGTAACCAACGAGCAGATCGATCAGCTGCGGGATGAGGCCGGCCTCTGATGGGCCGGGCCCTGCTCGACATCAACGTGCTGATCGCTCTGCTGGATCAGGGCCATCTGCTGCATCGGCCCGCTACCCGCTGGCTGGAGGGGCAGCTCGAGCAGGGCTGGGCCACCTGCCCGATCACCGAGAACGGTGTGGTGCGGATCATGGCCCAACCCGCCTACCCCAACGCGCAACCGGCGGCCCTGGTGGCCGCACGCCTGGCGGAGGCCTGCAGCCATGCCAGCCATGTGTTCTGGCCGGAGCCGATCAGCCTGCTGCAGGAGGGATTGATCCGCTGGGAGCGGCTGCTGGGCCCACGCCAGATCACTGATGCCTACCTGCTGGCCCTGGCCGCCAGCCAAGGCGGCCGCTTCGCCAGCTTCGATCAGCGCATCACTCCTGAAGTGGTGACCAGCGCCAAGGCCCACCATCTCTGCCTGATTCCGTGCAGCTGAACAGGCCCTCGACAACGCATGACCAGTGAACGCATGACCAGTGGGCCCAGCCTGGCCATCATGGGCGCTGGTGCGGTTGAGCGGATGGACCTGCCCACGCAGACCTGCATCCCCTGCCGCGGCTGAGACCGGATCCATCAGCTCCGAACGATGCTGTATTTCTTCCCGAACTTCGGCCTTGGGCCGGTCATCCTTGCGCTGATCATCAGCGCGACCCTTGGGCTTGCCGCCTACCTGATTGTTTTCAAGACCAGGCTGTTCGACCACCTGATCAACAAGCCTTTGGTGGCCCCTTACGTGGGTGTCCCCAATACCGTGCTGGCCCTGTTGCTGGCCTTCATGGCTTCGTCTGTATGGCAGAACACAACGGCAGCGACCGCCGCCCTGCAAAACGAAGCGACAGCACTCAGCAGGCTTGGGATCATCGCGGCGACATCCCCGCACTCACGAGCGAGCTGAAGGGGGACCTGTCGTCGTACATCCAGTACAGGCGCGCCTGGACGATCGACGCTGGCGCCTGCACCGTTCGGGAGCCCGGATCCCTGTGCACCACCAAACCATGGCAGCGGAGATCCTTACAGAAATCAAGCAGCTCGAAGCAGCACGGGAGCAACGCCTCTCCAGCGGACGCCAATCGAATCTGGGCTATGCGAGAAAGTGGGCCTTCATCTATCTGCTGACGCTGGTTTCCAACGTCGCGCTTGGCGCCGTGCATCGTGCCAATCGCTCAACGGCAATCACGGCCATTGTGCTCTGGTGCCTGTGCACACCTCTGGTCTTCTCCATGATCAAGCTGCATATCCACCCGTATAAGGGATTCAACCCACTCACGCCTGATTTCACCAACCTGGGCTGATCCTGCCGACCCATTCACGTCGACCCATGCCCGCCCCGGTAACCCTTCCCGGCCTGTTCGCCAGGATCCCTCTGCTCGTGTTGGCCCTGGCCGCCGGCAGCGCCGCATCGGCCACCCCCCTGCCCTGCAGCAATGCCACCCTCAAGGGCACCTACCTCTACAACGAAAGTGGCGTGCTCAACGGCAAGCCCTATGCCGAGAGCGGTCGCGAGGTGTACGACGGCCGGGGCGGCATCGTGCTGAGCTATCGCGGCTCCGATGGCTCCGGTGGCGTGGAAAAGGCCACCTACAGCGTTAGCCCCGACTGCATCGGCACGGCCACCTACCCCGACGGCCAGAAGGCCACCAGCTTCATCAGCCCGGACGGCAGCCGCTTCACCTACACGATCACGGTGGCGCCGGGCAGTCAGCCCACGGCACTCTCCGGCTCAGAGGTGCGGGTGGCGCCGTGAGGGCTCAAGCCCGCCAGTGCGGCAGCAGATGCCGCTCCAGCTGGCGGTAGGCCAGCAGCGTGGCCACCGCCCAGAGCAGGCAATAGAACGCAGGGCCTTGGTTCAGCCCCAGGCCAAAGGCCGACAGGGTGCCGGATGCGATCAGCAGCATCCCCGCCAGCACGGGCCACGGCCAGCTCCAGGCTCAACCCCACGCCCCACCCGATCACCGATCGGCCCCAGCCGCAACCCGCCGATTGGCCGCATCAGGTAGCCCTGCACCATGATCGGCAACCCGCCGCGGAGGTTGGTGAAGCGGCCCTGGGTGGCCGCGGCCAGTCCTGCCGCCAGCGGCTCGGCCAATTCGCCCCTGGGCGCGGCGGATGAGGCGGCCGTGACGGCCTTCTGGGTGGCGGACCACTGGCTGAGCACCTTGGCGCCATCCATGCGCGGGAAGGCCAGCAGATGGCCGCCGCGATCGACGATGGCGATGCACTGGGGAACGGCCGATCTCCCGGGCTTTGGCCGTGGCTGCCTGCAGCACGAGCAGCGCCCCCTCGCTGCTCAGTTCGGGACGGTTCTGCAGAACGGCCATGGCCGATGGACCCATCGGAGATGACTCCCATGATCCGGTTGCCGTCAGGCTCTGCCAAGACGGCCGGCCCGCGCTTGCGCGGTCCGTGCTGCCGCAGGATCATTCCGTTAGCCCCATTGTTTGGATGCTGCTGAGCGATGGGGATGGCCACTGATCCAGCCTCATCACCGGGAGGTTGCCGTGGCTGACGTGCTGCTGGCCCTCGGGCTGATTGCGCTCCTGGGCAGCCTGCTGCGCTATTGGCTCCCCGACTTTGATGGGGAGGCTGCCCGCCGCAGCATCGGCGTGCTGGTGCTGAATGTGTTCCTGCCGGCCCTGGTGTTCCGGGTGATCTGCAGCGTGCCGAGTGGCCCGGAAATGGTGCAGATCCCGCTGGTGATGGGGATCGCTGTGGTCTGTTGCCTGGGGCTGGCCCTGCTGCTCTTTCGTTCCCTGGCGATGCCTGCGGAGGAGAAGGGGGCGCTGGTTCTGGCCAGTGCTTTTGGCAATGTCACCTATCTGGGGCTGCCGGTGCTGCAGGGACTCTTTCCCGCGCTGGCCCTGCAGGTGGCGAAGGTGGCGATCCTCAGCGAGGTGACCACCACCCCCCTCAATCTCAGCGTGGGTGTGGCGCTGGGCGAGAGCTTCAGGGGCACGGTGCGCCGCGGCGTCTGGCGTCAGGCCCTGCGTGCCGTGATCACGATGCCGGCGCTCTGGGCCATCGTGCTGGCCCTGGCCTGGACCGGCAGCGGCATCCCAGTGCCGGGGTTTCTGATGGAGGCCACCCGGATCCTGGGCAACACGGTCACCGGGTTGATGATGCTGTCGCTGGGGATGGGACTGCGCTATCGCCGCATCCAGCAGCCGTTGCCGCTGCTGCTGGCCAGCGCCATCAAACTGCTGGTGTCACCGCTGGTGGTGCTGGCCGCCGCCCGCTGGATCGGCCTGCAGGAGCCTTATCTGCAGGCGGTTGTGCTGGAAGGCGCCATGCCCACCCAGCTGCTCACCTTCGTGATCGCCGATCGGGTGGGTCTGGATGTGGAGCGTCTGGCGGTATGCATCCTGATCAACACCGCGGCGTCGTTCGTGACGATCCCGCTGCTCCATGGCTGGCTGTTGGGCTGAAGGGGCTGCAGGCCCGTGCCGGCGTGCTCCCATGCACTTGTCCGTCGCGGTTGACGTTTCGGCATCCCGGCGCCGTTGGCCGTGTCGTGACTCCGGCTGGCTGACGCGCTTCCCGCCCAGCGCCGCCTGCGGCCAGGATGGTCTGCAAGCCGAACCCATGCCACGTGGCCGGATCCCCTGGGTGCACGGGTCATGACCGGCAGTGGGCACTGAATCGGCGCAACTTCGAGGGTCGCTGGTGCGCTGCCAGCACCTGGTTCCTGCGCGACGGTAGGGGTGGGCTCGACCTGCACACCCCCAGCCGGGTGATCGCCGACACCTGCTATTCGATCAGCTTCAGCGATGACGACTCCGGCGTGGGGATGGCTCGGGCCTGCTGTTCGCCCCGGACGGCCGCCGTCGCCTGCCCCTCAGCCGAGCCGGCTACAACAGCGGCGGCCAGTGCTGGCAGTTCGCAGGAGCGGGTGGTCAGTCGAGTCTGGTGGTGGACCCGGCCCAGAGCCGTTATGGGCACGAGATCAACCTCTTCCACGGCCGCTCCCGCTCGATGCTGGTGCTGCTCTGGGGCCGGCGCGATCCGGGTGGCGATGGCGCCGGCTCTGGCAGACCCTTCTGGCAGCTCGATGCGGTGGGAGCGGTGCCGTTCCGCTGCAGCCTGTCGGAACCCGTGGAACCGCCCCGGCCGCTGCGGCCCTGGCCCGATCTGCTGGCGGAGCAGCGGGGCTGGCCCGGCCTGCTGGAGCGCCTGGAGCCCGGAGCCTGGCCTGGCCACGACCCATCGGCTGAACCCTGTGATCCGTTTGATCCAGCCTTGTTCCACCAGGAGATGCCTGGCGGTACCCGGGCCCTGGTGGCCGGTTGCGTCGATGGGCTGGTGTTCGCCGTGCCCGAGATCCTCCCCGCCGATTCTTTCCGCCTGCAGGTGGGTTGCCGGCTGGCAGCGGACCGCTTCGAGCTGATCAGCATCCACTTCGGCGCCGATCAGCGCCTGCAGTGCTGGGAGCGGCGTCGCTTCCGTCGGGCCGCCGGCTGCACCACAGCCCCCTGAACAGGGACTGGCAAGCTGCGGCGGCTGGCCGCTGGCTGGGTACCGCTCAGGCTGCCAGCGATGCGCCGACCTCGCTGCTTCCATCAAGCTTCGCGACGGCTGCCGGTTGCATTTCGCTGCATCTGGTAGGGATTCGCGTAGATGTCGGGTACTCCCGCCCCGGCGCCGATGGCCCTCGATCAGCTCAAAGCCTTCCTGGCGCGCATGCAGGAGGTTCCCGCTCTGCGGGAGGCGGTGCTGGCAGCCGCCACGGCCGACGACGTGGCCCAGATCGCCGCCCCCCTCGGCTACACCTTCTCGGGAGATGAGCTGCTGCGCTTCTCCGGCCAGAAGGTGGGCCGGGTGACAGTGAGCAAGCAGGACATCCCGGGCGAGTACAACTGAGCGCCGCCGCTCAGCGTCCCGCCTGCACCAGCAGTGCCAGGGTGCGCCGTGCCCCGGCGCTCAGCGGCGGTGGTGCATCGAGCCCATGGTCGTGCTCATGCAGGCAGGGCAGGGAGCTGCCGCCGGCCATCGCCTGGGTGGTGGCGCCATCGCGGTCGCGGCGGAAGATCGTGCGGCCTTCCTTGATCGTCTCCAGCACGGCGATGTCCTTGATCGTGGCCGGATCCGCCGTGAGCGGATTGCGCTCCAGGATCACCAGATCGGCCAGCTTGCCCACCTCCAACGTGCCCTTGCCGCGCTCCTCCTTGATCTGCCAGGCGGCGTGGGCGGTGACGGCCTTGAGCGCCTGGTACGGGGTCACCCGCTCCGCCGGGCCGATCACCAGGCCGCCAGGGGTGCGCCGGTTGACGCCCGCATCCACCAGGGCCAGCACCCAGGGCTGGGGTGACACCGGCGCGTCATGGCTGAAGGTGTAGGGCATCCCGTTGCGGGCCATGGTGGCGGCGGCCATGGCGTTGGCGGCCCGCTCCGGCCCCCAGAGCTTCACCACCGTGTCGCCGCCCGGGATCAGGCCGGTGGTGAGGAAGCTGGGCACGGCGCCCACCGCCTTCATCCGCTGGATCTGGTCGGGCCGCAGGTAGCTGGCGTGGATGAACACCGGCCGGTGGTCGGCCATGCCCTGACGCTGCACCACCGCCTCGATCGCCCGCAACGCCTGCTCGGCCGCCGCATCGCCGTTCATGTGCATGTTGATCTGCACGCCCGTGCGCCACCAGCGCTCGAATGCCGCCTGCAGCACGCCATCGGGAATCTGCTGGTAGCCGCGGAAGCCCGGCTCTGTGCCCGGCGGATTCACGGCGTAGGGCTGGCTCATCCAGGCGGTGGGGATCGAGCCATCGAGCCAGAACTTGATGCCCCCCAGCCGCACCCGGTTCACGTAGCGCTTGTCGAGGTCGGGCCGCAGCTGCAGCAGCCGGCCGCTGGTGTTGGCCTGGCCACCGGCGGCGTCGCTCACGATCCCCTCCTGCCGCCGGAAGTCGCCATCGCCGCCGGGCGTGAGCCTGCCGTAGTCGGCCACCACCTTCGCGGCGGCGCCGGCCATCGCCTCCACGTTCGAATCCTTGGCGCAGATGTAGAGGTCGAGCGAGAGCAGGCGCTTGTCGATGGCGTTGCGCACCAGATCGATGTCGTCGCTGCCCAGGCCCACGCCGCAGTCCTGAGCGGTGGTCTGGCCATAGCTGGCCCAGAGGGCGCTGGCGCGGGTCGCCACCGCATCGGCGGTGGCGCCGGTGAAGGGCGGGCGCTTCTCGCGCACCAGGTTGAGGGCCGTTTCCTCCGCCTTGCCCGCCAGGCTGCGGCCATCGGGCCCCCGCTCGAACTTGCCGCCCGCCGGATCTGGCGTGGCAGCACTGATGCCGGCGGCGCGGAAGGCGGCTGAATTCATGGCACCGGCATGGCCGGAGCTGTCGACCACCATCACCGGCCGGTCGGCCGACACGGCATCGAGCTCGGCCACACTCGGGTAGCGCTGCAGGTCGTTGCCGCGGAAGCCGAAGCCGACGATCCACTCGCCCGGACCCACTTTTTTGGCTTGCTCCTGCATGCGCCGCACGATCTCGGGAATCGTGGCGGCGCCGAACAGGTCGGCATCGATCAGGTTCTTGCCGAAGTAGATGAAGTGGCCGTGGGTGTCGATGAAGCCCGGCAGCAGGGTGCGGCCCTGCAGGTTCACCACCCGGGTGGCGGCGGAGCGGGGGGCCGTTCGCAGTGGCCCGGCATGCACGATGCGTCCGCCTGCCACCGCCAGGGCCTCCACCGTGGTGGGCCGCTCGCCCGCCATCGTCAGAATCGTGCCGCCGGTGTAGAGGGTGTCGGCCGTGGGTCGGGGTGCCGCAGGGGTAGCGGGGGCGAAGGCGCTCAGTCCGAACAGCAGAACCGGAACCAGGCTGCGAAGACGCTCAGGCATGGAGGGGAGAGGGCCCGACCAGCGGACCGTAAGAACAGTGCGGCGGATCGTCAGCGCTTTTGCGTTTTCGGTTGGTGTCACTGCGCTGTTGGTGCAGTAACCACGGCCTGCGCTGCAATCACGATGGGCTGCTGGCACCCATCCCCGGGCAGCCAATCTGTCGCCTTGCCGTCCGTGCGTGCCGTCGCCCTTGCCCTGATCCTGCTCACGGGGCTGGCAGCTCCGGCCTTCGCCGAGGGCGGGTCGCGCCGCCAGGCTGAGGCGCTCCAGGCGGAAGCGGCCTTCGCCCGCTCGGCCCTGATCTGGCAGCAGATCGTTTCGTCCCCCGAGGCCACGCCCCAGGAACGGGCCCTGGCCCTGGTGCGGCTGGTGATCTGCCTGCGCGCCGATGGGGACGACGGCAAGGCCGATGCCCTCACCGCCAGCCTGCGGGCCATCGATAACCAGGCCCTGGTGCCGGGGGACTGGACCCTGCCCCGTTCCCTCCTGGTTCTGGCCCAGATCGAGATGCTGCGCGATCGGCGCGCTCTGGCGGAGCCCCTGCTGGAGCTGGGTGGAAAGCTCAGCCTGGCGGCCCTCGGTGCCGACCATCCGCTCAGCCGTGAGTTCAGCTGGGCCCTGCTCGCCCTGGCCATCGACGATCAGCGGGCCGCCATTCCCTTCTTCGCACGGGCGGCCCTGGTTCAGGACTCCTCCGAGCTGTCTCCTTGATCATCCCGGCTGGCACCGACCTCTTCGGGCGAGTCCCCCCCGTCGTTCCGCTGCCGCTGGAAGTCGCCCTCCAGGGGATCGGCGCTGATCCCCTCGACCTCGCGCAGGTAGCGGGCCAGGCCGTCGCTGTTGCCGTGGGTCACATACACCTGGCGGGCGCCGCTGCCTTTCACGCTCTGGATCAGGCCGGGCCAGTCGGCGTGGTCGGAGAGCACGAAGCCCCGTTCGTAGCCGCGGCGGCGGCGGGCGCCACGCACCGCCATCCAGCCGCTCACAAAGGCCGTCTGCGGCAGCTTGAAGCGCTTCATCCACACCGAGCGGTGGGCGGAGGGCGGCGCGATCACCAGCCGCCCCGCCAGGCTCTCGCCGCGGGAGATGGCGCTGGCCGGCAGGGTGAGTGGCAGCGGCACCCCGGCCTCCCGGTAGGCCGGCATCAGCGCCTCTACGGCGCCGTGCAGCAGGATCTCGTTGCCTGCGCCGCCGGGTTGGCCGGCCTGGCCCACGCCGATGGCGGCCAGCTCCGCCAGCAGCCGCTGGGCCTTGCCGAAGGCGTAGGCAAACAGGATCGAGGGCCGCTCCGGCGCCGCCTGCCACCACTGCAGGATCTCGCGGGCCACCGCGGCGCCGCTTTGCCAGCGGTAGATCGGCAACCCGAAGGTGGCCTCCGTGATGAACACGTTGGCCTGCACGGGCGCAAAGGGCGCGCAGCTGGGGTCGGCGCAGCGCTTGTAGTCGCCGCTCACCAGCCAGCTCTCGCCGCCGGCTTCCAGCCGGATCTGGGCGCTGCCCAGCACGTGGCCGGCACTGTGAAACGACACCCGGGCATCGCCGATGCGGTGCAGGTCGCCGTAGTCGGCTGGGATCAGGTTGATCTCAGCACCGAGCCGTTGGCGCAGAATTGCCTCGCTGGCACCGATGGCCCAGTACTCACCGCAGCCTGGCCGGGCGTGGTCGGCGTGGGCGTGGGTGATCAACGCCCGCGGAACGGGGCGCCAGGGGTCGATCCAGGCCCCGGCCGCCCGGCAGTAGAGGCCCTGGGGGGTGAGCTCCAGCAGGCTGCCGGGGGGGAGGGGCATGGCCGGATCAGGTCTGTGGCCTGTCGCTTCCGGCCGTCCCCAACAGCCAACGGGTCTCGCTGTGCAGGGCCAGCGGCAGATTGCCCGTGTCCCAACGGCGCAACCGCTCCCAGATCGGTTCGTGGCACTCCTTCAGGATCAGCACCAGGTCAAGGTCGCTGCCGACGCCGGCATCTCCGCGCCCATAGGAGCCAAACACCCCCAGGGCCAGCAGATCGGGATGCTCCCGCTGCTGGCACGCGGCCCAGTCGCAGGCCTGGCTCAGCACCTCAGCCGGGGCTGGCCAGTGCGACACGGACCCAGCTGACGATGGCTCCGGCATGGACAAGGGCTTGCTCGCTCTGCAGTCTGCCGAAATGCTCACCTGGTGTGCCTTCCGGGTAGCTGTCGGGATAACGGGTGGGGATGTAGAAGCCATCCAGCAGCCGCAGACGGTCTTCCAGATCCCCAGGCGGGGAGATCGGCAAGCTTCTGTTGCTCAGCGCCGCCCACAGCCTGGTGAGGGTATGGCCCCAGGCCTGCTGACCCTGGGAGAGATTCAAGGCCTTGAGTGCCTTATCGGCTACCTGGTGTGCGGCGAAACAGGCCCATCCATGGCGACCGGCCTGCATCGATTGCTCGGGCTGCTCAAGATCCCTCTGGCCCTGCTCCAGCCAGTCTGCTGATCGATCGGGTGTGGGCCGGGAATGGGCCGGGTGATCAATGGACGGAGCTCCCGATCCCTGGATCCCCAGGCCACCCCTCCAATGCGATCTTGCCGATGGGGTGGCCGTCAGCCCTCATCCCACAGGCTCTGGAGCGTCCAGGGGCTGCCTTCCAGCAGCCAGAACGAGCCATCCACCAGGCGGCGGTGCTGATCCAGCCCCGCGATCCGCTCCAGATCGGCAGCCGTGAGCTGGAGATCGGCCGCCGCCAGGTTCTCCCGCAGCCGCTCCGGGCTCAC
>JBBASO010000066.1:8932-12220 GCA_040399265.1 Prochlorococcaceae cyanobacterium | reverse complement strand
GGTCCAGTTCATGGTCATGCGGCACGCTTCGCGGAGAAGCGCCGCTGGCTTGGTGTGAGTGGAGAATAGGGGACTCGAACCCCTGACCTCTGCGGTGCGATCGCAGCGCTCTACCAGCTGAGCTAATTCCCCTTGATGGGCCCATTCTGCAGGGCCTGCGGGCCTTGTGCAGCACCCTTGCCGTGGTCCTGGGGATCACCAGCGCCGCTGCAGGCCTGATCCATGATTAGCGGGGGCGACGGGTCTGGCCTGGCCGCCCTGTCGCCGTTCCTGCGTCGCCCTCTGCCGATGACCGTGCCCATCACCCCGGATCAGCTGGCCGCCTTCGATGAGGAGAGCACCGCCGCACTGGCCCGCCGGCTGGAGGATGACGATTACCCATCCCCGTTTGACGGCCTTTCCGACTGGCATTTGATGCGGGCCCTGGCGATTCACCGGCCCGAGCTGGCCAGGCCCTATCACCATCTGGTGGATCAGGAACCTTTCGATGAAGACTGACCTGCCCGGCATCACCGCTTCGCCGGGCATCACCGCTTCGCCGGGCATCACCGATGCGTCCTGAGCCAGCCGAGGCCGGCGCCCCAGCCGCCGATCCGCTCGCCGGCCGCCGCATTCTCGTGGGAATCAGCGGCAGCATCGCGGCGGTGAAGCTGCCGCTGCTGGTGAGCGCCCTGGCCCAGCGCGGCGCTGAGGTGCGCTGCTTGCTCACCCCTAGCGCGGCCCGGTTGGTGAGTGCCGAGGCCCTGGCCTGCCTGAGCCGCCACCGCTGCTATCTCGATGCTGACCAGTGGAGTCACCTGGCGGCCCGGCCCCTGCATGTGGAGCTGGCCGAGTGGGCGGAGCTGGTGCTGGTGGCGCCGCTCAGTGCCACCAGCCTGGGGCGTTGGGTGCATGGTCTTGGCGACAGCCTGCTGGCCAGCACCCTGCTGGCCTGTGAGGCCCCCGTGCTGGCGGCGGCGGCGATGAACACCGCCATGTGGGCCTCCCCGGCGGTGCGCGCCAACTGGCAGACCCTGCAGAGCTGGCCGGGTGTGCTGACGCTGGGGCCGGCGGCCGGGGTGCTGGCCTGCGACCGCCGCGGCGATGGCCGCATGGCCGAACCGGAGCTGCTGCTGCTGGCTCTGGAGAGCCTGGTCCTGTGGGGGGGCGAGCGCGACTGGCAGGGCCGGCGGCTGCTGGTCAGCGCCGGGCCGACGCGCGAATTCCTCGATCCCGCGCGCTGCCTCACCAACCCGAGCAGCGGCCGCATGGGCGTGCTGCTCGCTCAGGCCGCCCGGCTGCGCGGCGCCACGGTGGAGCTGGTGCATGGGCCGCTGGCGCTGCCGCCCGCCTGGCTGGACGGACTGGACTGCCGGGAGGCCACCACCGCTGCGGCGATGCAGGCTGCGCTGCTGCAGGCCCAGCCGCGGGCTGACGCCATCGCCATGGCCGCGGCCGTTGCCGACCATCGCCGGGCGGCCCCGCTGGCCCACAAGCTGAACAAACAGGACCTCGAGCAGCAGTTGGGCGGCGGCTGGGAGATCGTGCCCGACCTGCTCGCCGGGCTGGTGGCGGCCCGGCCGGCCGGCCAGGTGATTCTTGGATTTGCGGCCCACTCCGGCGAGGTGCTGCCCCAGGCGCAGGCCAAGTGGCACCGCAAGGGCTGCGACCTGCTGTTCGCCAATCCGATCGACCGCCCGGGGGCCGGTTTCGGAGCGGATGCCAATGAAGGTTGGTTGCTCGGGCCCGGTGAGCGGCTCACCAGCCTGGCCAGGCAGCCGAAACTGGCCATCGCCCATCAGCTGCTGAGCGCCCTGCTGAGCACCCTGGGCCAGGGTCTCAGGCGGCCAGGGGCTGGTCCTGCTGCAGCTGTTGCTGATCGTCAGCAGCCACCGCGGCGGTAGCGGTCGCCAGAGCCTGGTCCTGGTCCGTCGCCCTCTCCGGATCGGCAGGTGCCGCGACTTCAGCCGGATCGGCCGCTTCCGGATCGTGCTGCAGCAGATCCATGAAGGTGCGGAGCTGCAGGCGGGGGATGTAGGGCCAGCCGCCGCTTTGCTCCATCGCCTGGAGCAGGGTGAACAGGTGGTTGCGATCCGCCGGCAGGCTGCTGCGGAACGGACCGTCCTGGATGTGGCGGTGAAGCTGTTCCACCTGTCGCAGCAGGGTCAGCAGCCCCTCGGGATCGCCGCCGAGCTGCTCCGCGAGCGCCTCGATCTGCTGGAGCTGGCTCTGGAGGTGATGGTGCTGCTGGTCGTTCAGACCCATGGTCGGCCCCATGGAACGGTTTGCTCCCGCATACAGGTTGTTGAGAGCGGCTTCATCGTACGGGGAATCAGGGAACCTCACCGGTAGGATCCGCCACAGCCCAGTTCCCGCCCCCTCTCTGCGGCGTTCTCCGATGCGTTTCCGTCCTCTGCTGGCCCTCGTGCTGGCGCTGTGCCTGACCCTGGTGACCGCCTGCAGCGGTGGGGCCAAGGCCGTGGATCGCTCTCAGCTCACCTACGACCAGATCCACAACACCGGTCTGGCCAACGATTGCCCCAGCCTGCCCGATTCGGCTCGCGGCTCGATCGCTCTCGATCCCGGCGCCAGCTACGAGCTGCGTGAACTCTGCCTCCATCCCGCCGAGGTGTATGTGAAGGGTGAGCCCGTCAACAAGCGCCAGGAGGCCCAGTTCGTCGCCGGCAAGATCCTCACCCGCTACACCACCAGCCTGGATCAGGTGTATGGCGATCTCACCGTCACCAACGACGGCCTCAACTTCAAGGAGCAGGGCGGTCTCGACTTCCAGATCATCACCGTGTTGCTCCCCGGCGGTGAAGAGGTGCCCTTCACCTTCTCCAGCAAGGAGCTGAGTGCCAACGCCGATGGCGCTGCCATCTCCACCAGCACCGACTTCAGCGGCAGCTATCGCGTGCCCAGCTACCGCACCTCCAACTTCCTGGATCCCAAGGGCCGTGGTCTCACCACCGGCGTTGAGTACACGCAGGGCCTGGTGGGTCTCGGCGCCGACAGCGATGGTCTGGAGCGCGAGAACATCAAGCGCTATGTGGATGGCACCGGCACCATGGAGCTGTCGATCACCAAGGTCGACGGCAACACCGGTGAATTCGCCGGCGTCTTCACCGCCCTTCAGCCCTCTGACACCGACATGGGTTCCAAGGATCCCGTCGATGTGAAGATCACCGGCCAGCTCTACGGCCGCCTCGAGCAGCTCTGAGTCGGCCGATTGCCAGGCCCTTGCCTGAACAGCCATCTCTCAGCGGCCATCCCTCAACAGCCCTTAGCTGCAGAGACCTAGCTGCAGAG
>JBBASO010000066.1:0-8832 GCA_040399265.1 Prochlorococcaceae cyanobacterium | reverse complement strand
GCTGCAGAGCCATCACGACCAGCCCGGTGGGATCCGTCCCATCGGGCTTTTCCCGTGGTGTCTGAGGCTGGCTGCGGCGGGCCTGCAGCACCGGGCAGGTGGTCTGGGAGAATCCTGCCCACCTGCCGCTACGCCTGCTGATGGCCGCCGTTGAAACCAGCCCGGTCGCCGGGAGTTCCGCCGCCGCTGATGGTCTGATTGCACCCCACGGCGGCAGCCTGGTGGATCTGATGGTGCCGGAGGCTGAGCGCGAAGCCGTGCGCGCCAGTGCCGCCAGCCGGATCGAGTGCAGCGACCGCAACGCCTGCGATGTGGAACTGCTGGTGGTGGGCGGCTTCTCGCCCCTGCGCGGCTTCATGCACCAGGAGGACTATGAGGCGGTGGTTGCGGGCCACCGCACCACCAGCGGGCTGCTGTTCGGACTGCCGATCGTGCTCGACAGCGACGACGCCTCGATTGCCATCGGCGACCGTGTGCTGCTCACCTACCGCGGCCAGGAGCTGGCGGTGTTCACCGTGGAGAGCCGCTGGGAGCCCGACAAGGTGCGTGAGGCCAAGGGCTGCTATGGCACCACCTCCCTGGAGCATCCGGCCGTGCGGATGATCGCCACTGAGCGGGGGCGCTTCTACTTGGGCGGTCGGGTGCAGGGGCTGGAGCTCCCCAGGCGCGTTTTCCCCTGCAAGACCCCGGCCGAGGTGCGCGCCACCCTGCCGGCTGGGGAGAGCGTGGTCGCCTTCCAGTGCCGCAACCCGATTCACCGGGCCCACTACGAACTGTTCACCCGCGCCCTCCACGCCGACAACGTCAGCCAGAACGGCGTGGTGCTGGTGCATCCCACCTGCGGGCCCACGCAGGACGACGACATTGCCGGCGAGGTGCGCTTCCAGACTTACGAGCGTCTGGCCGCCGAGGTGGCCAATCCGCAGATCCGCTGGGCCTATCTGCCGTACTCGATGCACATGGCCGGCCCGCGCGAGGCCCTGCAGCACATGATCATCCGCAAGAACTACGGCTGCACCCACTTCATCATCGGCCGCGATATGGCCGGCTGCAAAAGCTCCCTCAGCGGCGACGACTTCTACGGGCCTTACCAGGCCCAGGACTTCGCCCGCGACAACGCCCCGGAGCTGGCCATGGAGACCGTCCCCTCTCTCAACCTTGTCTATACCGAGGAAGAGGGCTATGTGACGGCGGAGCATGCCGAGGCCCGTGGCCTGCACGTGCGCAAGCTCAGCGGGACCCAGTTCCGCAAGATGCTGCGCGGCGGCGAGGAGATCCCCGAATGGTTCGCCTTCCGTAGTGTGGTTGAGGTGCTGCGCGCCGCCGCCTGATCCGGGCGATGCGCGGTTAACATTCTGTTACCTGTTTCTCAGCTGAGGCGAAGCTTGTGAAGAAGCGCTGGCGCAACGCCGGGTTGTACGTGCTGCTGGTGATCGTGATGATCGCCGTGGGCACCGCCTTCCTGGATCGTCCCAACCCGGCGAATGCGCCGCGCACCCTGCGCTACAGCGACTTTGTGGAGGCCGTGCAGGCGGATGAGGTGAGCCGGGTGCTGATCTCCCCTGATCGCGGCACCGCCCAGGTGGTGGAGACCGATGGCCGTCGTGCCGTGGTGAATCTCGCCCCGGACAAGGACCTGCTCAAGCTGCTCACCGACCACAACGTTGACATCGCCGTGCAGCCAAGCCGCGAACCGGCGGCCTGGCAGCAGGCGGTGGGCAGCCTGATCTTCCCGCTGCTGCTGCTGGGTGGTTTGTTCTTCCTGCTGCGGCGCGCCCAGGGTGGCGGCGGCAACCAGGCGATGAGCTTCGGCAAGAGCAAGGCCCGGGTGCAGATGGAACCGCAGACCCAGGTCACCTTCGGTGATGTGGCCGGCATCGAGGGCGCCAAGCTTGAGCTCACCGAGGTGGTCGACTTCCTCAAAAATCCCGATCGCTTCACGGCGGTCGGCGCCAAGATTCCCAAGGGCGTGCTGCTGGTTGGCCCCCCCGGCACCGGCAAAACCCTGCTGGCCAAGGCCGTGGCTGGCGAGGCCGGCGTGCCGTTCTTCTCGATCTCCGGCTCGGAGTTCGTGGAGATGTTCGTGGGTGTTGGCGCCAGCCGGGTGCGGGACCTGTTCGAGCAGGCCAAGAAGAATGCCCCCTGCATCGTGTTCATCGATGAGATCGACGCAGTGGGCCGTCAACGCGGCGCCGGCCTCGGTGGGGGTAACGACGAGCGCGAGCAGACCCTCAACCAGCTGCTCACCGAGATGGATGGCTTTGAGGGCAACACCGGCATCATCATCGTGGCGGCCACCAACCGGCCCGATGTGCTGGATGCGGCGCTGATGCGGCCCGGGCGCTTCGACCGCCAGGTGGTGGTGGATCGGCCCGATTACGCCGGCCGGCTGCAGATCCTCGGTGTGCACGCTCGCGGCAAAACCCTGGCCAAGGATGTGGACCTCGACAAGGTGGCGCGCCGCACGCCGGGCTTCACCGGTGCCGATCTCTCCAACCTGCTGAACGAGGCGGCGATCCTGGCGGCCCGCCGTCAGCTCACCGAAGTCTCGATGGATGAGGTGAACGACGCGATTGAGCGGGTGATGGCCGGTCCGGAGAAGAAAGACCGGGTGATGAGCGAGAAGCGCAAGCGGCTGGTGGCGTACCACGAGGCAGGTCATGCCCTGGTGGGTGCCCTGATGCCGGATTACGACCCGGTGCAGAAGATCTCGATCATTCCCCGCGGCAATGCCGGTGGCCTCACCTTCTTCACACCAAGTGAAGAGCGGATGGAATCGGGCCTGTATTCCCGCGCCTATCTCCAGAACCAGATGGCGGTGGCCCTCGGTGGTCGCGTGGCTGAGGAAATTGTGTATGGAGAAGACGAGGTGACCACCGGCGCCTCCAATGATCTGCAGCAGGTGGCCCGGGTCGCCCGCCAGATGGTCACCCGCTTCGGCATGAGTGAGAAGCTGGGTCCTGTGGCGCTCGGGCGCAGCCAGGGCGGCATGTTCCTCGGTCGTGACATCGCCGCCGAGCGCGATTTCTCGGAAGACACCGCCGCCACGATCGATGAGGAGGTGAGCGAGCTGGTTGCTGAGGCCTACCGGCGAGCTACCGCCGTGCTTACCGCCAACCGCCCGGTGCTCGATGAGCTGGCCGAGATGCTGGTGGAAAAGGAAACGGTCGATGCCGAGGATCTGCAGGAGCTGCTGATCCGCAGCGACGTGAAGGTGGCGGAATACGTCTGAAGCGCAGCCAGGTGGAGGCCTCAGGATTCCCGGCGGCGACTTCCCAACTGAACCCTCAACTGTCCCTCCCAGTTTCGGCTGGGAGGGCTTTTTGTTGTGCCGCCAGCAGGACAGGCTGGATCGCTGCCCACCTTCCGGACGACTGCCAGCCGCGGCGGTCAGCCGGGGGCAGACCGCGGTTCAGGATGAAGCGATGCCCAGCGCTGAGCACCTCATCCAGTCCCTGCGCAGCCAGCCGCTGCTGATCGTGCTGCGCCCGGGCGAACCGCTGCGGGCCCTGCCGACGCTGCAGCGACTGCAGGCACTGGGAATCATCCATGTGGAAATTGCCTGGCAGCCCGTTCAAGGCTGGTCCGAACAGATGGCGGAGTTGATCGGCCGCTTCCCGGCTCTGCAGCTGGGCGCCGCCTCGGTGTGCGAAACGCAGGGGGTGAGCGACGCCGCATCCGCCGGCTGCCGCTATGCGGTGTCACCCGTGCTTGATGTGGAGCTGCAGCAGCAGGCGGCCGAACGGGATCTCCTGCTCGTGCCTGGCGTGATGAGCCCCAGCGAAGTGCATCAGGCGCGGTGGCGGGGCTGCGGCATCGTCAAGCTGTTCCCGGCAGTGAGCGTCGGCAGGGAGTACTGGAGGCGGCTGCGCGAACCCCTGGGTGCTCCGCTGCCGTTCTGCATCGCCGCCGGCGGGCTGAAGCCGGCGGATGTCCTGCCCTGGCTGGAGGCCGGGGTGGATGCGGTGGCGCTGGGTTCGGGGCTGGGGGATCTGGAGGCGACCGGGGAGTGGCGGGAGCTGCTGGCGGCTCTGGGCGCGAGGGCTGCTGAAGAAGGCCACCGTTCCATCCCGGTGGCCCCGCAGACGCCGTAGGCCAGCCCGCAGTCAGCGGACCTGCTCAACCTCAACAGGCCCTGGTCGTGCTGCAGGAAGCGCGTGCGGTGGGTGGGTGGCTGCGTCCATAGGCCGGTGATCCCGGCGCGCTGAGTTCATCTCAGCTCCGTTCAGGAGGAGCTGGCGTGGATCAGGACAGCTGTTCCCCCGCTCTGCCCGGATCTGTTGGTGGAACTGGCCAGCCCCAGTCACGAAGGCCCGAGCGGACTCACCGCTCTGCGCCGGAAGATGGCCGCCTAGCAGCGCAACGGCGCCCGTCTCGGCTGGCTGCTGATCCCGGAGGAACGGACGGTGGAGGTGTGGGGGCCGCTGGCAGGCGGAGCGGAGTGTCCTGGGTTGGTGATCGATCTGGAGCCGATCTGGACGGAGTAAGGATGCTGCCGCCAGCCCTTTTCGGGCTGCTGGCGGGAGGCCTGAGGCGTCTGGAGGGCCCGACGCTGGAGACCATCATGCTCTGCCCAGAACTCGGCGGGGGAGCGGATGGGGTAGCGCTCCCGCAGGGTGCCCAGGACCGGCAGGTCGTTGCGATCGCTCAGGTCGCTGTCGCGCACGACCTGGGGTTCCACCAACTCCGCATGGATCGCAAGCGCGTCGATGAGATCGTCGATGGGTGCCTGATCCAAGCCATGGCGGTGGCTGAGCCTGGTCAGCCTTCTGCGCGGCTCGCAGTCACAGTGGCATCGATCTCGGCGAGGACTTGCTCTTCCTGGATGCCGGCGGACCCCGCCTGGATCCGCTCAAACAGCCGCGTATCGACCAGCTCCGCCACCGGTTTGCCATCGCGCTTGATCACGATGCTGTCGTGGCGGTACTGCACCTGGTTGAGCATGTCGCCCAGGTTCTGGCAATGATCCATGTGATCAGCAGGGTCGCCGCTCACGCCGGCATCACCCCCACCCCAGCGGCCCAGGCCGCTTCCGCCAGATCCGCATCCCGGGTGGCGATCGGCAGCTGCAGCCGTAGCGCCAGTTCCAGATAGGCCGCGTCGTAGCTCGTGAGGTTGAAACGCAACGCCAGGCTCAACAGCGCGGCTGGCAGCGGCGGCGAGCCATCGATCCGGATCGGCAACTGCATGACTCGGTCGATGATCTCTTGGGCCATGGCGATCGGCAGGGATCCGCGCCGGCAGGCTGTGCGCAGAACATTGGTGAACTCCAGCTGCAGCAGCCAGGGGGCATGGGCGTCGACCTGGCTCAGCTGGTGGGCGATGGCGTCGCCGTAGTCGCTGGCCTGATTGGCCAGGAACCAGCCGCACAGCACGGAGTTGTCGAGCACGAACGGCGTGCCGTTCCTGTTCTGGTTCGCTGGCGCCTGGCTCAATCGAGACCCTCCCTGGCGATGGTCCGCAGGTCGCCCTCCAGGACCAGACCGTCCCGCAGTTGCAGCAGCCCCTCCACGGAGGCCTGCACGCGTTGGGCGTGCTCTGCTGCTGCGCTTTCCCTTGCGGCCAGCGGCACCAGTCGCGCGACCGCAACGCCGCGGCGGCTGATGGTGACGTCCTCCCCCTGCTCCACCAGGTCGACCAGAGCCGACAATCGATTCTTGGCCTCGGCCAGCGGCACGGCCGCGACTGGCCCATGCGGTGACTCAGCTTTGGTCGCCGCCTGAATCCGCTGCGGCCCTGTTTTCATTTTTCACCAGCTAGCTATTGATTCAGTTTAGCTAGCTGCTGTGGATTTCGGCCGCCCGGCGATTGTTTCGCCAATGGCTCCCTTCACCACAGACTGCATTGCCCCTGCTGCCGCAGCAGGTGATCGGCCAGCACCAGGGCCACCATCGCCTCCACCATCGGCACCGCGCGGGGCAGCACGCAGGGATCGTGGCGGCCCTTGGCGGCCAGGGTGGTGGCTTCGCCGGCGGCATTGATCGTGGCCTGCTCCTTGCGGATCGTGGCGGTGGGTTTGAAGGCCACCCGGATCATGATCTCCTCGCCGTTGCTGATGCCCCCCTGGATGCCGCCGGAGTTGTTGGTGGCGGTGTGCAGGCGGCCGTCCTCGCTGGGCAGGAAGGCATCGTTGTGCTCGCTGCCCCGCAGCAGGGTGCCGTCGAAGCCGGAACCGATCTCGAAGCCCTTGGTGGCCGGCAGGGACATCAGCGCCTTGGCCAGGTCCGCCTCCAGCTTGTCGAACACCGGCATGCCCAGCCCCACCGGCGGCCGCCGCACCACGCACTCGATCACGCCGCCGCAGGAGTCGCCGTCGCGGCCGATCGCCTCGATGCGCTCGATCATCCGCTCGGCAGCCTCAGCATCGGGGCAGCGCACGATGTTGGCTTCCACGGCCTCCAGGTTCACCGTGGCCGGATCGATCGAGGCCTCGATCGTGTGGATGCGGCGCACCCAGGCCAGCACCTCGGTGCCGCCCGCCTTCGCCAGCAGTTGCTTCGCGATCGCGCCGGCGGCCACCCGGCCGATCGTTTCACGCGCCGAGGCCCGGCCGCCGCCGCTGCGGGCCTGGATGCCGTACTTGGCCTGGTAGGTGGCATCGGCGTGGGAGGGGCGGAAGGCCACCTCCATCTCCCTGTAGTCCTGGGGGCGCTGGTCGCGGTTGCGCACCACCATCGCGATCGGCGTGCCCAGGGTCACGCCATCGAGCAGGCCGCTGAGGATCTCGACCCGGTCGTCCTCCTTGCGGGGGGTGGTGATTTTGCTCTGGCCGGGTTTGCGCCGGTCCAGTTCGGCCTGGATCGCCGCAATGTCGAGCGGCAGCCGAGGCGGGCAGCCATCCACGATCACCCCCACGCCGCCGCCGTGGGATTCACCGAAGGTGCTGATGCGGAAGAGCTGGCCGAAGCTGCTGCCCATGGCGGATCTGTGCTGGTTCGAGCCTACAAACCGACCCCGGAGCGCCAGCGGCTCTGAGTAGGGTCAGCGGCGTTCTGGTCGGCGAACGGTGCGCAAGGCGGAGCGGGCAGCGTTGATCATGCAGCGCCTTGATCAGCACTTTCCTCAAACCCCGGTCCCCCTCGACCACAGCGATCCCTTCACCCTGCTGGTGGCGGTGCTGCTCAGTGCCCAGTGCACCGACAGGAAGGTGAACGAGGTCACCCCGGCGCTGTTCGCCGCGGGCCCCACGCCGGTTGCGATGGCGGCTTTGCCGGAGGCGGAGATCTTCGCGCACATCCGCCAGCTGGGCCTGGCACGCACCAAGGCAAGGAACGTCAAGCGGCTGGCCGAACTGCTGCTTGAGCGCCATGACGGCGCGGTGCCGGCCAGCTTTGCGGCGCTGGAGGCTTTGCCTGGGGTGGGACACAAGACCGCTTCGGTGGTGATGGCCCAGGCCTTCGGTGTGCCCGCCTTCCCGGTGGACACTCACATCCACCGGCTTGCACAGCGCTGGGGCCTGAGCAGCGGCGAGAGCGTGGGGCGCACCGAAACCGATCTCAAGCGCCTGTTCCCGCGGCATGCCTGGAACCGGCTGCACCTGCAGATCATTTTCTACGGCCGCGCCTTCTGCACAGCCCGCGGCTGCGACGGCACCGTGTGCCCGCTCTGCCGTGAGCTCTATCCGCGCCGCCGCCGAGCGGTGACCTGGCAGCGGGCCTGATGATCGCTGTTCCCCTCGGCTAGGCCGCGGCGCTGGGTGATTCAGCGAATGCGACGTCCGAGAGCGTGGAAGCCGAGGATGAAGGCCACACAGAGGGCCAGCCTGCGCAGGGTGGAGATCACCAGCGAGAACCGCTCCTGGTTGCCCCGTTGGCTGAGGTTGCGATCAGCCTGCTTCTGATCCGCCTTCAACTTGTTCAGCAAGGCCTGTCGCTGCTGCTCCGGCGCCGAGATCGCCGGGGAAATCCCCGGGGTTCTGGCGGCGGTGAGCTGCTGCCACTGCTGCTGCACAGCTGCGGCGGATGCCTGGCTGATCTGTTGCTCCGTCTGAGCGATGCGAGTGCTGACCTGGCTTGAGAGGGCGGCAAGCTCCTGCTCGATCCTGCTGGTGTTGGTCAACAGCAGCACCACCTGCCAGAGGGCGAGCAGTGCCAGGCTGATCACCCCGAGGCGGCAGAAGCGGAGCGCCCCATTGCGGCGGCGCAGCACCTGCATCGCTTTGTCCGGTGCCAGGTCGTAGTCGGGTAGCGGCTCAAGGAACGAAGCCACACGCAGACAGGCCACCCCCACCAGTGCAAAGGAGGTCACTTCGATGATCCTGGTGGACACCCCCACCCCCCATGCCGGCGAGCGGGGGCTGAGGGGCAGCAAGGAGGTGAGCACTACCACGGCAAACACAACGAGCATGGTGCGCCCGGTCACCCGCACCAGCATCGGCAGGTGCGGGTCGAACAGGGCGGGAGCTACACCTGCCGAACGTTCGGATGGTGGTGGGGTGGCAATCATTCGTGACTTGAAATCGGGAGAAGAACTGACGTAGCAGGGTCGTGTCGGCGGGCCTGGGAATGCCGCCTCAGGCCTCATTGCCCCTTTAGCAGGCTATTCCGGCGGACACCTTGGAGAAGAGGAGCAGAGCTGATTCTTGGGGAAAGTATGGATTGGGGGCGCTTGCGACAATGCGCACAACGCCAAAATCCACACAAATCAGCGCCAATGAAATATCCTCCGTAAAACTACGCAAATAGAAGGGTTGTCACGATGCGCTGCAGCAGCAGCTCATCTGTGCGACTGCCGGATACTGCAACAAGTCATCACTGCAACAAGCCATCACCGCAACAGCTGAACCCCCAACAAAAAGCCCCCGCCGTGAGGCGAGGGCTTTCGGGATTCCGT
>JBBASO010000065.1:6212-12508 GCA_040399265.1 Prochlorococcaceae cyanobacterium | reverse complement strand
ATGTTTTTGTAAGCCGGATTGTGATCAGGCCAGCAGATTGGTGTAATCGCTGATCGGTTTGAAAGGTCCCGCGTCCTGGCTGGGATTGCCTGGCCTGGTGCTGAAAATCACTGCCATGCCGGCGATCCGGGCCGCCTCGCATTCCGACAAGGCATCGCTGATGAACAGCACGGTCTCAGGGGCGGTACACATAGTGTTGGCAATGCTGCGATAGCTCTCGGGCTGCTGTTTTGCGCCGTTGCGGGTATCGAACCAGTGCGTGAAGAGGTGTCGGAGGTCGCCGGCTGAGCTGTGTGTGTAGAGCAATTGCTGAGCCCAGACGGACCCAGAGGAGTAGACGGCAAGCACCAGTCCGGCGTTGTGCCATCGCTGCAGTGCAGGAGGAACGTCGGCAAAGAGAGGGGCGACAAGATCACCGTTTGCGTAGCCCGCTTCCCAGATCATCCCCTGCAGGTCTTTAAGCGCGGTCAGTTTGCGGTCCTGCTCGATCAGCAGACGCAGATAGGCAGCTGTGCTCACAACAGCGAGTTCGTCATCCGCTGCTGTCGACCGTTCCATCTGGCGTGTCTGGCGCAGCAGGGCCTGGGCGTGCGTATCGCTGTCGCATTGCCAGGCGTGCTCCACATCTCGAAGTAAGGATTGCACCGGTTCTTGGCTCGCCTGATCCAGCAGAAACGGCTCAAGCCGGTTTGCCGCGTAGGGGAAGAGGGTCTCCGCTACAAAGTTCACTGGGCAGGTGGTGCCTTCGATATCAAGAAGCAGATGGCTGATGCCGTCGACGTTGGTCATGGGATCAGGTTCGTTCCAGATGAGCTGTCTGTCGATGTCCTTGGTAGGTGAGAGCGCCAAGGAGTAACTGACGCCAGTGCTGTTCCAACAGAAACTCGAGGATCTCAAGGTGGCGCTTTGCCTCCTGCAGATCCCTCCCCCAGGCGTAGAGGCCGTGGCCGGCGATCAGCAGTCCCTGGGGGGCCGCAGCCAGCAGAGGGGTAGCCCGTTGGCTCAGGCGCGCCAGGTTTTGATCGTTCGCGAGCACGGGCAATGCAATGTGTGTTGCATGGGTGCTGATCCCCTGCAGTCCTTTCAGCATCTCCAGGTCGGTCAGTGCCAGCCAGCCCACGCCGTCGTCCGCTGGGCCGTAATGCTGGGAGAGGAGCGTGCCGGCCTGGGAGTGTGTATGCAGCACGGCACCGGCACCGCTCTGTTCGACAATCGCCAGATGCAGCAGGGTCTCGGCACTGGCGCGGCCGTTGCCTCGCCGTACCTGCGCCTCGCCGTCAACCACGATCAGTTCTGCCGCGGACACGGCTCCTTTGTCAACCCCGCTGGGTGCCATCAGCAGCAGCAACGGCTCGCGGCTGAGCAGGCAGCTGAAATTGCCGCCGGTCCCGTCGCACCAGCCCCGGGCATGAATGGACGCCATTGCGGCGCTGAGCTGGTGGGCGAGGAGATCAACAGGAGCTGAAGCAGACATCACGGCACTGTTGGGATCGGCAGCAGGCGGGCAACTCGTCAATGTTGACAGCCTGGACACCAGTGGCTGCTCCGCCCCCCGAGTCGATCTCGCCGGATCGGCGTGCCGCAGCGGCGGCAGGGTTGTCCGCTGCGCCGGTAGACCAGAGCCACCCCCCCGTAGTTGCCGTTGGTGCCACTCAGATCCCGGAAGTCGCTGAAGGTGGTGCCCCCCGCTCCGATGCTGCGCTGGAGCACTTCCACCAACGCCGCGTGCAGCTTGCTCAGCTGGGGGAGGTTCAACCGGCCGCTGGGGGTGTCGGGACGGATGCCAGCGGCAAACAGGGATTCGTCGGCGTAGATGTTGCCGACCCCCGCCACAAGTCTCTGATCGAGCAGGGCGGTCTTGATCGGCCGCTGCGATCCCTGCAGAGCTGTCTGCAGATGCGCGGCAGTGAAGCTGTCGCTGAACGGTTCGGGCCCCAGCTTCCGCAGCCCGGTGATCACGGAGTCGATTGCATGCTCTGGCGGAACCCACCACATCTGGCCGAAGCTGCGCATGTCCACGAATCGCAGTTCGTTGCCATCGTCGGTCCAGATGCGCACGCGGGTGTGGCGGCAGGGGGGCAAAGCGCTGGTGCCGCTGCCCTGCCGCACCAGCAGGAACTGCCCGGTCATGCGCAGATGCACGCCCCAGTGGCCCGCTGGTTCGTTGTGCCGGTGCAGCTCGGCGATCAGATACTTGCCTCGGCGACGCCAGGCCACCACGCTGCATTGCACCAAGGCCGCCGCGAATGCGTCGGGCTCCGGCGGACTGGCCACCACGCGTGCTCTCAGCACCTCAATCCTGGCGATTGGGCGCTGCAGGGTCTGCTGTTCCAGGCCGCGCCGCACGGTTTCGACTTCGGGCAGCTCCGGCACGGATTAGAGCGAGTTCAACGTTTCAGCGTCTCACAGGAAGCCTGAGCTTGGTCGCGCGCCCGCGGGCCTGTCAAACGCACACTCATGCAAAACCACCAGTCCAGCCAGCTGCCCCTGGGACTGCAAGCAAAGACTGGTCTGCTGGTTTGGTAGAACCGGTTGTTGGGCCAAGCGAGCGCCGCAACCTGGACAAATGCCACGGAACAGCCTTGATCTGGGGGCTGCACCGCAGGCGCTGATCAGCGATGGATTGGGCGCTCAGGCCTTCTCGAGCTCGCTCTCGGCGAAGTTGTTGGTGTTGATGCCACCTTCCGAGCCGCTGTAGCCGTTGTAGTTGACCTTCTCGAAGCGCACCACCACCGGATAGCGGATGCCGGAGGTGTCGACCGAGGCGACGGTGCCGACGTCGTTGAACCAGTAGGACTCAGGGCGCTTGATACGCACTTTGTCGCCGCGGGAAATGGCCATCGCTGCGCAGGAATCGGAGGCTGCCAGAGGGAAGATACCCGGCCCTGCAGGGGCTGCCGGCCGTGACGTCACGATTCGTCGCCCTTGGTGCCTCCGGGTGGCAGCATCGCTGTTTGCGCCCTTGCGCCATGGTGCTGGACGTTCCGGAGGCTCCGGTCCTCAACCTTGAGTTGCCCGATCCGGACAGCGACACGATCAGCACCATGGAGTTCCTGGCCCGGCTGGAGCAGGCCTGGGCGGTGTGCGATCGCTTCGACCTTCAGACCGAGATCTGGCGCGGGCGCATCCTGCGGGCGGTGCGCGACCGGGAGAAGCGCGGCGGCGAGGGGCGCGGCACCGGGTTTCTGCAATGGCTCAGGGAGCAGGAGATCAGCAAGACCCGCGCATACACCCTGATCCAGCTTGCCGATTCGGCCGACAGTCTGGTGGGAGAGGGGATGCTTGAGCAGGAGAGCGTCAACAACTTCTCCAAGCGCGCCTTTCTGGAGACGGCTCAGGCGGATCCCGAGGTGCAGCAGATGATCGCCGAGGCCGCCAACGAGGGTCAGGAGATCACCCGTAAGCAGGTGCGCCGTCTGGCTGATGAGTTCACCGCGGCCACCAGCCCCTTGCTGCCGGAGGAGATCCGCCAGCGCACCGCCGAGAATCTCCTGCCGCCACGGGCGGTGGCGCCACTGGTCAAGGAGCTGGCCCGGTTGCCGGAGGAGCAGCAGGACGATCTGCGCCGGGTGCTGCGGGAGGAGCCCGAGCTGGAGCGGGTGCGGGAGGTGACCAACACGGCGCGCTGGCTCACGAAAGCGGCCGAAGCCGCCTTGGCGGTGCGGGCGTTTCAAGGTGACCAGCTCGATTTCGAGAAGGCGCTGCAGGAGGCCCAGCGTCTCGATGCCCTTGGCCTGCTGGCCGATGCCGTGGGCCAGGCTCAGACTCTCGAGGCCGCCGTGCTCAAGCTGCATACCAGCTGGCGCCGGCTTGGGGGTCTGCAGGAGCGCCTCTGGGTGGAGAGCGGTAGCAGCACACCCCACCTGCGCGAGCTGCTGACGGCCCTGCAATCGCTGAGCGGACACACCCTGAGGGTCTCGCTGGGGGAGCTGGCGGGTGGGAAGCGGGTGCGGCTGCAGCTGGTGGAGGAGGCGCCGGATCAGCTGGAGCCTCCAGCCATCCCCTGAGCCGCTCCCCTGATCGGTCCAGCCACCAGATCTGGTGCCCCCTATCGTCTGATGGCACTGGCGATGGTGATCGTGACGGCCTCGCCCTGCCCGCAGGACCCGGACTCTCCGGAGCAGGAGTGCCTGCAGCTGCCCCCTCAGGAGCCGGACGGCCTGGCGCTCTCCCTGCGACGCCACTTCGGCTGGTCTGGTTTTCGTCCCGGGCAGAGGCCGGTGGTGGAGGCGCTGCTGGCTGGTCGTGATTGCCTGGCGGTGCTGCCCACCGGAGCGGGGAAGTCGCTGTGCTTTCAGTTGCCTGCCCTGGTGCGGGATGGCCTGGTGCTGGTGATCTCCCCGCTGGTGGCGCTGATGCAGGACCAGGTGGCCCAGCTGCAGCGCCGCGGCATCCCGGCGGCCTGCCTCCATCGCGGACTGGCGGCGTCCGAGCGGTTGCAGCTGGTGCGGCGCATCCGGGAGCGGCGGCTGCGGCTGCTGTATCTCGCCCCCGAGCGCTTGCAGGTGGAAGCGACCCGCCAGCTGATCGATGAGCTGCTCAGCGAGGGTCTGCTGGTGGGCCTGGCGGTGGATGAAGCCCACTGCATCAGTGCCTGGGGTCATGATTTCCGGCCCGATTACCGCCGGCTCGGCGCGTTGCGGCGCCTCTGTCCGGGGGTGCCGATGGTGGCTCTCAGCGCCACGGCCGCTCCGCGGGTGCGTGCCGACATCATCCGCTTGCTGCAGTTGCGCAGACCGCTGATCCAGGTGCGTTCCGCCCGGCGGCCTAACCTCACCTATGCGATGCGGCGCCGGCCTGCCGATCCCCTGCCGGATCTGCTGGCGGCCATCGCTGCCGCGCGCGGTGCTGTGTTGATCTATGCCCGCACCCGTCGCTCTGTCGAGCAGTGGACCACCCGCCTGAACGAAGCGGGCGTTTGCGCCATCGCTTACCACGCCGGGATGGACGGAGAGAGCCGCCAACTGGCTCTGGCCCATTTCCAGGAGGAGCCCCGCCCGGTGCTGGTGGCGACGGTGGCTTTCGGGATGGGGGTGGACCGCCCGGATGTGGGCCTGGTGCTTCACCTGGACCTGCCAGCCAGTGCGGAGGGCTATCTGCAGGAGTCTGGTCGGGCCGGCCGCGATGGCCAGCCAGCGACCTGCCTGGTGCTGTTTGATCCGGCTGATCGGGTCAGTCTTGGCTGGGCGATGCGGGCGGCGGGGCAGGCGCAGGTGCAGCCGGCTGATCCGCTTGAGGATCGGGAGCGGTTGGAACTGGGCCAGCGCCAACTCAGGCGGATGGAGGCAGTGGCAGAAGGTGATGGCTGTCGGGAGCAGGCTCTGCTGCTTTCCGTGGGGGAGCTGGTGGCGCCGTGCGGTCGGTGCGACCGTTGCGTGGAGGCCGGTGTGGGCTGCAGTCCTCGCCCCGATTGGTCAGCACCGGCTGCTCTGCTCCTGGGCCGTCTCGATGCACGTGATGGCCGGGAGCTGCGCCTGCTCGCCGAGGATCTGGAGGGACAGGCAGACACCGCTGGCTTGCCGCCCGGGGCCATCGACTGGGCCTGGCTGGCCCGGCGGCTGGTGCAGGAGCAGCTGGTGGGCGAGAGCGATGACGGAGCTCAGCGCCTCTACCTGCGGGAGTCAGGCCGCCGGTTTCTGCAGCGTGCCTGGTCGCTCCGCTGGGCGATCTGAGCTGTCTGCCGGCGGCCTCTGATCGTCCTGCAGAGCCCGTGCTCCTTCAGCTGGCTTTGGCTAGACAGATGTCCTGCACCAGGCGCTGTTCAAAGTCCTGTCCTGGCGATTCCCAGGCCTTCCACTGGCCCGCCTGGCTGGTGACGTTGAGCTTGCGTGCGGTGCAGTTCACGGCCACATACAGGGCCTGCCCATCCCCGTTGACGCTGGGAGCGACGAAGCTGCCTCCCATCGGTTGCAGGTTCGACCAGTCGACCTGCAGGGGGCCGTAGCTGCGCCAATCACCGTTGGCTGGCCGGGCACTGGCACTGGCCAGGGAGCCGCTGCTGCTGCTGCTGGCGACGGCTGGCGTGGCGGCTCGCTTGGCTGTGGCGGGTGCGGTTGCCGCTGCGATCGCAGCTCCGGTCGACGGGCTGGTTGAGGCGCTGAAGGGCTTGGCTGCGGTTGAGGCCGTGGCTGCGATTGTGGTGCTGGTCGCTTTGGTCTGGGCCTGGGCTGTGGCGGCTGCAGTTGCTGCTGTTGCGGGTGCTGATCGAGCTGTGAGGGTGGTGGCTGCAGCGGTTGCTGCCGTTGTGGTCGCGACAGTTGTGGTGGAGGTAGTTGCGGTGGAGGGAATTGTGGTGG
>JBBASO010000065.1:3406-6112 GCA_040399265.1 Prochlorococcaceae cyanobacterium | reverse complement strand
GTTGTGGTCGCGACAGTTGTGGTGGAGGTAGTTGCGGTGGAGGGAATTGTGGTGGCAGCAGTTGTTGTGGCGCTGGGAATGGCGGTGGTGGCCTGGCTCAGCCGCGACGGGAGCGGGGTGGTTGTGGCCTGGACCGGCTTCGTGACGCTGGCCGGCGCGATGGATGCCTTGGCGACCGAAGCTGCAGAGGGGTTGTTGGTTCTGGTGCTGGCGTCTGCTGGGGTGGCTGCAGCGGTTGGTTGTTTCGCTGGGCTGGGTTTGGCTGCCATCGGGGCAGCGCTGCTGGCGGGGCGTGGGGCCGGTGAGGTGCCGCGCAGCTTGAGGCGGGTGCCCACCTGAAGCAGGGCCGGATCCTCAAGCTGGTTGAGGGCTGCCAGTTTGTCGACGCTGGTGCCATAGCGCTCGGCGATCAGCGACAGGCTCTCGCCGGACTGAACGGTGTGCTCACTGGCCTGGCGGTTGACGGCAGGCGGAGTTGCGCTGGCTTTGGCGGAGGCGGCAGCTGTGTTGCCAGCGCTGGGGCGACGGCCTGGCACCAGCGGCACCTGCAGTCGGGTGCCGCTCATCACCAGGTCGGGATCACGGATCGCGTTGATTTGAATCAGCCGTTCGGTGCTGGTGTCGAACCGGGCCGCGATGTCCGAGAGGGTTTCGCCGCTTTTCACCGTGTACGGCGCCGTGGGTTGGCTGGGTCGGGTCGCCACCGCAGCACTGCCGGGGATGGTGAGCCGCTGGCCGACCTGCACCAGGTCGGCATTGCTGATGCCATTGGCCTGCATCAGCCGGCTGAGGCTGATGCCTTGACGGTCGGCGATCTCCGAAAGGGTTTCCCCGTCTTTCACGGTGTACGTGCCGCCCGCACTGACGGCAGGCCGGCTCACGGTGCTGCCACCGCCGGGGATGGTGAGCCGCTGGCCGACCTGCACCAGGTCGGCATTGCTGATGCCGTTGGCCTGCATCAGCCGGCTGAGGCTGACGCCGTGCCGGTCGGCGATCTCCGAAAGGGTTTCTCCGGAGCGCACCACCACTGCCTGCTGGGCCATCGCGGCAGGAGAGAGGGCTCCTACCAGTGGCAGGGCTGTTGCCAGCACCAGGGCTGTGAGGGTGGTGCGCATCGAGTCTGCAGATCGCTGGCCGAACGTTAAGGGTCATGCCAGGGCGCTTCCAGTGGCAGATGTGATCACCGCTGCTGATCTCACCCCAGCAGCCGGCGCACCAGTGAAAGCTTGCCGGCATAGGGGGGATAGCGCAGGGGCAGGTCAAGCCAGAACGGTCGCGTCAGCACGCTGCGGCGGTGCGAGAAGGTGAGAAACCCGGCTTCCCCGTGATATGCCCCCATGCCGCTTTCACCCACACCGCCGAAGGGCAGCGCACTGGAGCCGGCCTGCAGCACCACATCGTTGAAAGCCACCCCGCCGGAGCTGGTTTCGTTCAGCACCCGTTGGCGGGCCCGTTGGTCGTGGCTGAACAGATACAGCGCCAGCGGTTTGGGCCGGCTGCGCACCTCGATGAGGGCCTGATCCAGGCCGTTCACGGTCTGGACCGGCAGCAGTGGCCCGAAGATCTCCTCCTGCATCAGCGGGTCGTCGCGGCCGCTCACGGCCAGCAGGGTCGGTTCGATCCTGCGCCGGGCCGGATCGCAGCGGCCGCCGTGCAGCACCTGGCCCCGGTTCCGCGCTCCCGCCAGCAGACCGGCAAGGCGCTCGTACTGGGCCTGATTGACGATGCTGCCCAGATCGGCGCTGGCGAGGGGATCGCTGCCGTAGAAGCGCGTCAGTGCCGCCGCCAGGGCTTCCACGAGCGGCTGCCGCACCGCCGCCTCCACCAGCACGTGGTCTGGGGCAATGCAGGTCTGGCCGGCGTTGAGGTTGCGGCCCCAGGCCAGGCGCCGGGCGGTCACGGCCAGGTCGGCATCGGCCAGCACGATCGCCGGACTTTTGCCGCCCAGCTCCAGGGTCACCGGCGTGAGGTGGCGGGCTGCGGCGGCCATCACCAGCCGCCCGACCCGACCGCCACCGGTGAAGAAGATGTGATCGAACCGTTCCTCCAGCAGCCCGGCGGCCACGGCCCCGTCGCCGCACACCACCTGCACCACCTCCGGTGGGAAGCAGTCGGCGATCGCCTCGGCGATCAGCGCCGCAGTGTGGGGAGCATGCTCAGAGGGTTTGAGCACCACGGCATTGCCAGCGGCCAGGGCGCTCACCAGGGGGTGCAGGCAGAGCTGGAAGGGATAGTTCCAGGGGCCAATGATCAGCACGCAGCCCAGCGGTTCGGCGATCTGGAAGGTGCGACCCGGTCGCAGGGCCAGATCGGCCGGGAAGGAGCGGCGGGCCATCCAGCCCCTGAGCCGGTTCCGGGTCAGGCGCAGTTCCTGGCGAATCGCCACCAGTTCGAAGCAGGCCTCCAGCGGAGGTTTGCCCAGATCGGCGGCGAGGGCTTCAAGCACAGCCTGCTCGTGGCGCTGCAGCAGGGTGTGCAGCCGCTCCAGCTGCTCCAGTCGCCAGGCCAGCGGCCGGGTCTCCCCCCGGTTCACCGGCTCCCGCATCGCGTCGATCGATGGGGAAAGCACCAGGGGAGAAGTCATGGTCGGCTGGCCGGTCGGCTCACCCTGGCAAACGGCACGGCCAAGCCGCTGATCAATCGGATGAGCGAACAGCTGAGCAAACAGCTGAGCAAACGAGGAGGGTCCGCATCACCCCAGTTCCG
>JBBASO010000065.1:0-3306 GCA_040399265.1 Prochlorococcaceae cyanobacterium | reverse complement strand
AACAGCTGAGCAAACAGCTGAGCAAACGAGGAGGGTCCGCATCACCCCAGTTCCGGAGGAACCATGAGCACTACAGCCGCCTCGAGGGCTGAATCCAACGCCTTGATGAAACACGCTTTGCACTGATGCGTCTCGCGCTTCCCCCCCGTGTGCAAACGCACCTTGCGCGACAGTTCCTTGGGTGAGCATCTCTGAGATCCCCCTTGCGTGAGCATCTCTGAGCCGCTTCAGCTCTGAGCCGGGGTGCTGGGCATCAAGCCCTTGACGAGACTTGAACTCGTGACCTCTCCCTTACCAAGGGAGTGCTCTACCGCTGAGCTACAAGGGCATGTGGAAGGTGGGCCGGGTTGGATTTGAACCAACGTAGGCAGAGCCAGCGGATTTACAGTCCGCCCCCATTAACCACTCGGGCACCGACCCGAACCACACCCCAAGAACTTACCAGTCGGCCTCTCCATGCAGCTGCTCGCCCTCCACGGCCCCAACCTCAACCTGCTCGGCAGCAGGGAGCCGGGGCTGTACGGCAGCGCCACCCTGGAGCAGATCAATGCCATGCTGCGGGAGCGGGCGACGGCCCTGGGAGCTGCGATCGACTGCGTTCAGAGCAATCACGAAGGGGTCCTGGTGGACCGCATCCAGGCGGCCTTGGGCACGGTGGACGGCATCCTGATCAACGCCGGTGCCTACACCCACACCTCGATCGCCCTGCGCGACGCTCTGCTGGCTGTGGCCATTCCCTACGTGGAGCTGCACCTCAGCAACGTGCATGCCCGCGAGTCCTTCCGCCACCACTCCTGCCTGGCGGATCGAGCCGTGGGGGTGATCTGCGGCTTCGGGCCTGCCAGCTACGGTCTGGCTCTGGAGGGCCTGGTGGGCCACCTGCGCGCTCAGGCCTGACCATGCCTCTCTCTGCTGCTCTTCCTGCTGCTCCGTTCAGTGCTTCAGGCGCTGCTCCAATCGCTCGCATCCGCTGGCTTGCAGCGCCGACAAGTGCAGCCTGGCTGGAGCAGGCGATCCGCCGGCCCGATCTGCTGCTGATCGATCACGCCCACTGCGAGCGCAAGGCGGCGGGAGTGGCCCTGCAGCTGATGTTCCGTTATCCGGCAGAGGAGGGGCTGGCAGAGGCCCTCAGCCCCCTGGCTCGCGAAGAGCTCGAACACTTCGAACAGGTGCTGGCGCTCATACGGCGGCGCGGCCTCGTTCTGAGGCCCTTGCCGGCTCCAGGGTATGGGGCTGCCCTGACCGGGGCGGTGCGTCGCCAGGAACCGCTGCGCATGCTGGATTCCTTCCTGGTGGCGGGGCTGATCGAGGCCCGCAGCCATGAGCGCATGGCCCTGCTGGCCGAACACCTGCCCGACCCCGAGTTGCGGGGGCTTTATGGCGAGCTGCTGGCCAGTGAGGCCCGCCACTTCGGGATCTACTGGCTGCTCAGCGAAGAGCGCTTCGGGCGGCAGGTCACGGCATCGCGACTCGAGGAGCTGGCTGCGCTGGAGACCAATGCCCTGGAGGGCTCGATGAGCGGTCCTGAACAGTTGCGCATGCATGCGGTGGGTGTGACCGCTGAGGCCGCTCAGTCCACCGATACAGCCAGCTGATCCAGCAGGGGGTAGCCCTCGGCGATCGGATCGCCTGTGAACTGGGCCACCCAGCCATCGGTGTTGTGGAAGAAGCGCAGGGCGCAGAAGCAGGGCTCGGGCCCCATGTCGAACCAGTGGCGGGTGCCGGCGGGCACGCTGATCCAGTCGTCGCGCTCGCAGAGCACCTGCAGCACCTCCTCGCCGAGGTGCAGGCAGAACAACCCCCGCCCCTCCACGAAGAAACGCACCTCGTCTTCGCTGTGGGTGTGCTCGGCCAGGAACTTGCGGCGCAGCGCCACCCGATCGGGGTGGTCGGGGGCTAGGCGGATTGCATCCACCGTGGGGTAACCGTCATCGGCCTGCACCCGGCTGATCTCGCTGCTGTAGGCCTCCAGAATCCGCTCCGGGCTGGCCCCGGCGGGCAGTTCGGCACGGGCCGGCCAGCGCTGGAAGCGAATGCCGCGGCTGGCCAGTTCTTGCTGGATCCGCTCGGAATCGCTGGTGACCAGCTCCGCCACCGGGCGGGCGGCACCCTCCCTGGCCGGGGTGCTGGCATCGTGCCGATACAGGCAAAGCAGACTCATGGCGCTCGGGCCTCAGATCCCCAACTTAGGGACCGCTCGCGATGAGGAGGCGGTGGGCCTCACCCTGGTGGGGGTGGGCCCCGGGGATCCCGAGCTGCTCACGGTGGCGGCGGTGCGGGCGATCCAGGCCGCCGATCGGGTGGCCTATCCGGTGGCCCGTGAGGGGGCCGAGGGGATGGCCGCGGCGATCGCCAACCGCTGGATCGCCCCCGCCCAGCGGCGGCTGCCGCTGCTGTTCCCGATGGTGGCTGAAGCTGCTCCGCGCGTCGCCGCCTGGCAGGCCGCCGCCGATGCACTCGCGACGGCCGTGGCGGCCGGTGAGCGGGTCGTGCTGCTGTGCGAGGGCGACGTGTCGCTGTTCGCCAGCAGCTCCTACGTGCAGCTGGCCCTGCGCCGGCGGCACCCGGGTTGCCCGCTGCGGCTGATCCCCGGCGTGCCGGCCGTGTGTGCCGCAGCAGCAGCCGCTGCGGCGGCAGGGATGGCCTGGCCCCTGGCGCTGCAGAGCGAGGGCTTGCTGATCCGGCCCACGCCCGAGGCGCCTGCCGAACTGCTGCAGCTGCTGGAGCGGGCCGCTGGCGATGGCACGGTGCTGGCCCTGCTCAAGCTCGGGCACCGCTGGAGCTGGGTGCGGCCCCTGCTCGCGGAGCGGGGTCTGTTGGAGGGAGCGCTGTTCGCCCAGCGGGTGGGCTGGCCCGACCAGCTGCTGGCGCCGGCTGTGGCGGTGCCAGCCGATGAGCAGCCCTACTTCTCGTTGCTGCTGCTCCGCCAGGGCTGGCCCGAGGTGTTGCCGTAAGACAAGGTGCTGTGAGTCAAGCTGCCGTGAGGGCGTCGCCGCTGGCGAATCACAGTTGCTGCTGAGCCGCCGCCAGCAGGGCCAGGGCCTCGGCCGGGGTGGGTGCGCGCATCAGGGCATGGCGGAGCTGGGGGGCGCCGGCGAAGCCAGTGCAGGTCCAGCTGAGGTGCTTGCGGGCGATCAGCAGGCCGTGGTCGCCCTTGGCCGCCACAAGGGCACGCAGCTGCCCGGTTGCGAGAGCCAGTTTCTCGGTGGCGTCGGGGGTGGGCGGGATCGGCCTGCCCGAGAGGGCGGCATCGATCTGGCCCACCAGCCAGGGGGCGCCCATGGTGCCCCGGCCCACCATCACCCC
>JBBASO010000064.1:0-12867 GCA_040399265.1 Prochlorococcaceae cyanobacterium | reverse complement strand
CTGCTGGCAGCACTGCTGGCTGCACTGCTGGCGATGGTTTGGGTGGTGCTCACCCCCTTGGCGGCGCCGGGGGCAGACCGCACAAAGCCACTCGCACCGCCGCCAGCCCAGCGGGTGATCCCGATCGAGGAACAGCCCTTCTACCCCGATCTGATTGCAGCGGCCCAACACTGGGCCGACTCACCGCTCGGGCAGGTGGTGGGCGACAGCCCCCGCGACACCATGCTCAATTTCTACGCCGTGATGGCGCGGGTGCAGCACGACCTCGAGCTCGCGACCGCTCGCCCAGAACGGGATCCCGGCTGGCGCTGGAGCCCGGCGACCCGGCGGCGAATCCGCAATGCCGAGGAACTGTTCGCCCAGGCGGTGGAGGCCCTCGACACCAGCGTCTTCCCCGAGAGCGTGCGCACCGACATGGCCGATGAGGCGGCCATGCAGCTCAAGGAGGTGCTCGATTACGTGTTCAGCCACAGCACCGTGCCGATCACGATCCCCGATGCGGCGGGGATGAAACAGCTCAACGACACCCGCAGCCAGCCCAGCCAGAGCTGGACCCTGCCGAAGACGGCGATCACCCTGGCCAGCGAGGAGGCAGACGAGCAGGAGATACCCACCCAGATCAACGCCGGTTTCCACTTCACCGGCGGCACCGTGCGCCAGATCGGTCGGATGTACGACGAGATCCGGCTGCTGCCGGTGGTGCCACAGCCCTATGCCACCCCCAACTTTTACGGCGGGTACATCACGACCCCCGGCTATCTGGCGGCACCCAAGTGGTATGTGCGCCTGCCGCCGGCGCTGCGGCGGTCGCTGGAGATGGAGCTGCACGGCCAGACACTCCTGCAGATCGCGGCCGCCCTGACGGTGCTGATGCTCTACGGCTGGCTGGTGAGGCAGATCGCCCGCCGCCTGCTGCACTCCTACCGCCACTGGCGGATTGGCGCCGAGCCCACCCGCCGGCGCGTCTGGCTGCTCGACAACCTGGCCTGGAAACGCGTGCTGCTCACCCTGCCGTTGCTGCCGCTCACCTGGCTGAGCAAGACGATCATCGACGACATCGTGAACATCACGGGCACGCCTCTGATGGTGGTCACCTACCTGTTCTTCATTGCGTACTTCATCGCCGCCGGCTTTTTATTTTTCTATCTATTTGAAGCTCTCGGCCGCAGCCTCTCGGAATGGCTGGTGCGGGTGCGGGGGGGTGGCTCAGAGCTGCAGCTGCGGCGGGTGAGCAATCTGGTGATGCCGGTCAGCCGGGTGTTCGGCGCCTTGGTGGCGGTGGTGATGATCTACCGGCTGCTGATCGTGCTCGGCCTACCCTCCACCACGGTACTGGCCTTTTCGGCCGTGCCGGGCCTGGCAATCGGCCTGGGCGCCTCGAAGCTGCTCGGCAACCTGTTCGGCGGCCTCTCAATTCAGACCGACCGGCCGGTACGTGTCGGCGAGTTCTGCCGGATCGGCGTGAACCTTGGGTTTGTCACCCGCATCGGCCTGCGCTCGCTGGAGCTTGAGACCCTGGAGAGCCGGGTAACGATCCCCAACGCGATCGCCGATGAGGAGACGATCGTGAACTTCTCCCGCCGCCAGCCGGGCGTCGACGCGCCCCCCATCCAATCGCTGGTGGTGCGGCTGGCGGTGAACCACCACTTCAGCCCCGAGCAGGTGGCCGATCTGCTGCACTTCGCCCGCCTGGCGGTGCAGGCGATCGAAGGACTGCAGCAGCCGCTGGTGAGCCTTGAGCAGGAGGGAATCGACAACGTGACCCTGATCTGCCACGCGCTGGTGACTGCACACGAATGGCATCACTACCTGGCGGCCCGGGAGCGGCTGCTGCTGCGCCTGGAGGAGGTGGTGGAGCAGGTGCGACTCTCCCAGCGCCAGATCGGCGTCAGCTACGACACCGGCAGCGAACAGCTGCAACGTCTGCCGACCCTGATCGCCGGGGTCGTCGAGCGCGATCCAAAGTTGGCTCTGCAATCGTGCCGGCTGATGACGATCGCCGACTTCAGCTACGACTTCGTCTTCCGGCTGCACGGTCACCACACCAGCTTCGGGGCGTTCAAAGACGCGATCAACCGGCTCAACCAGGACCTGCTGGCCTGCCTCGCCGCCGAGGGGATCGAGATCCCCTATCCCACAGCAGTGGAGATCCAGAAGGAGGCGTGAACAACGCCAGCTCCGGCTCCACCAAACGGCCCGTGCTGTCAATGCTGGTCAGCGCTCTCGCCTTCAGCCTGATGGGAGTCTGCGTCAAGCAGGTGGGAACGCGCATCCCGGCAGCGGAGGTGGTGCTCGCCAGGGCGCTGCTCAACGTGGCCTTCAGCTGGTGGCTGCTCAAGCGGGCCGGCATCGATCCCTGGGGGCGACGGCGGGGCCTGCTGATCACGCGGGGAGCAATCGGCAGCGTGGCCCTGCTGTGCGTCTACGTGGCACTGGCGGAGCTGCCGCTCGCAGCGGCAACCGTGCTCCAATACCTCTATCCCACCTTCACGGCCGTGCTGGCCTGGCGGATGCTGGGGGAGCGGATCGGCAGCCGGGTGATGGGGGCCGTGCTGCTGGGCTGGGGCGGCGTGGCGCTGATGGCCGGGCGAGGTCTGGGCCTCGGCGGCTCCGCCGCCCTGCCCGCTGCTCCCGTGCTGATCGCGGTGGTCGGCGCCCTGTGCACCGCCCTGGCCTACGTAAGCGTGCGCTCGCTGGCCCGCAGCGAGCATCCGCTGGTGATCGTGTTCTATTTCCCGCTGGTGGCGGTGCCGCTCAGCCTGCCCCTGGTGCTGCTCAACCCGGCGATCCCGACCGCGGTGGAGCTGCTATGGCTGCTGGGGGTGGGCCTGTTCACCCAGCTCGGGCAGCTGGCACTGACCCACAGCCTCACCGCCCTGCCGGCGGCGCGGGCGACGGCGATCAGCACGGTGCAGGTGGTGTTCGCCGCTCTCTGGGGCTGGTTGATCTTTGATGAGGCCCTGGGGGTACGCACCGTGGCCGGGGCCCTGCTGATCCTGGCCGCCACCCTGATCAGCCTGGGCGCCCCGGGGCGAGGGGAAGCGGATCGGTGATCCACACCTGGGGCTCGCCGGATCCACCGATGCTGGGTCGCGCCAGCCGCCAGCTCTGGCCGCGCGCGCCACGCTGCAGATAGATCTCGAACGGACTGTCGACACGGATCGGATCGCCCGGGAGCCGCCAGTCGAACCGGCCGGCCAGATGCCAGCCGCGGGCCTCGCCGATCGCCAGCGGCTCCTGGCTGTCGACCCGCACCCGGCTCACTTCCGGCAACCCCATGCTCTCCAGCTGCAATGCCTGGGCGATCGCCCCCTGGGTGAGCTGGATCTGCAGGCTGAGCGCCTCGAGCAGCACGCTGCGGGGCGGCTGGCCTGCGGCGCCGCAGGCCGTGAGCGAGACCAGCAGCAGCAGGCACACCAGCAGCCCGGGCAGGCGGCGGCGAACCGTGGAAGCGGGGGTGGACGGTGCGGGCAGCATGGAACGACTCAGATTGCTCCCATGATCGGCTGGCTGCAAGGCGAACTCGCCGATCCCTGGCAGCAGGACAAACGCTGCGGTCTGCTGCTGGTCTGCCATGGCGTGGGCTACGAGGTGCAGGTGAGCGCGCGCCAGTGGCAGCGCCTGCCAGCACCCGGGCAACCGCTGGCGCTGCACATCCATCAGGCGGTGCGCGATGACGGCTGGACCCTGTACGGCTTCGGCGAGCGGCACGAGCGGGACCTGTTCCGCGAACTGGTAGCCGTGAGTGGCGTGGGGCCGCAGATGGCCCTCGGCCTGCTGGGCTGCCTGGAAAGCCACCGGCTGGTGCAGGCGATCGTGCAGGCGGATCTGCGCAGTCTCTGCCAGGCTCCTGGGGTGGGCCGGCGCACGGCGGAGCGGCTGGCTGTGGAGCTGCGGGCCCGGCTGCAGCAGCGCTTCCTTGGCCAGCTAACGGGCGGCGCCGAGGATGGAGACCTATCACTGACGGCCTCACCCCTACAGGACGAGCAGCGCGACGAGGTGCAGCTGACGCTCTCGGCCCTCGGCTACGAGGCCCTGGAGGTGCACCGGGCTCTGCGGGCCGTCGCGGCGGCTGATGCGAGCAGTGCCTCCGACTGGGGGGCCGATGACTGGATCCGCGAGTGCCTCCGCTGGCTGTCCCGCCAGGCAGCCTGAGGCGAGACGGTAAGGTGTTCGTTTGAAGCACAGAAGTTCCGCTCCGGTGTCGATCCGGTCGGCCCTTCCTCCCACCTCATCCTCCATGCCGCTCACAACCGATAAGAAGCAGGAACTGATCAACAGCCACCAGACCCACGGCACGGACACCGGCTCAGTCGAGGTGCAGGTGGCGATGTTGAGTGAGCGCATCAGCCAACTCACCGGCCACCTGCAGCAGAACAAGCACGACTTCTCCTCGCGCCAGGGCCTGCTGAAGATGATCGGCCGCCGCAAGCGTCTGCTCGGCTACCTCAAAAGCATCAGCCAGGAGCGCTACAGCGGCCTGATTGCCAAGCTCGGCATCCGCGGCTGAGGATCATCCCCAGCGTGAAGGCAGGCTGCTGAGCGATGGCAAGCAAAGGAATCCGGCCCAGTTCTGGAGGCAACTCCAGACCCGTCCGCCAACCATCGGCGAGAGCCCAGATGATTCCAGAGGCCGTCGCCAACCGGATGGCTCGGCGAATCGCCATCGGCACCGGCATCCCCAGCCTGTTGGGGATGGGAGTGTTCATCGCCAGTTACCTGCTGGTGAGCCGCCAGATCCTCGACATCCCACCCGGAGTGACCCTGGTGACATCAGGAGCCTGCTTCCTGCTCGGATTGCTCGGTCTCAGTTATGGGGTGTTGTCCGCCAGCTGGGAGGAACGACCTGGCAGCGTCCTCGGCACCGAACAGTTGGGCCTCAACATCAGCCGCATTCGCGAATCGCTCGCGTCGATGCGTCAACGGCGCGACGGCTGAGGCAAAGCGCTGCCGTTGTAGCCGTAGGCCATCAGAATCGAGTAGTGACGGGGCTCCATGCCCTTCACAGCCACAGCCAGTGGCAGTAGGGGCTCAAGCCGATCAAACAGTGCCAGCAGTGGCCGTGGATCGGTCTTCGTGTCCAGCACCACCAACGCATCACTGCCGACCCGGCCGGGCAGGTCCTCACGGGCCCAGAGGTCGTATTGATTCATGCGTCCCGTGCCGAGGGCCACGGTGAACACATCCCCGGGAGGACGCTGCAGGCCATGGGCCAGAGCCGATGCGGTGGTGTAGCGATCGGTGATCAGCAATCCTGCATCCGCCAGGTGACGCGGCTCCCGTTGGCGCAGGGACTCACTCAGTTCGCGCCACCCCACCAGCTTGCGCGTCGGCAGCCGGTCGACCGACAGGCCGAAACGGAGGCCATAGAAGGGCAGCAGGGCAATGCCGAGCAACAGACCGTTCAGGACGCTGCCTACCAGAAGCCACCGCCGCAGTCGCCGCGAGGAGCACAGCTGCGGCCAGGAACAGGGGATAGGGATCTCGGCGTCGCCGGGCGAACGGCACGGCTCGCAAGGCCGCGATACTGAGAAGCGGTGCGGTGATTGGCCCCAGCAACAGCAGCTGCGTGCCGGCCAGCTCCAGCGGCCCCAGCAGCAGCTGGGCAGGATCAAATCTTGAACCAACGCCTAGATGTTGCACATTGTGGGCCAGGTTCACCCAGCCATGACGGCTGTTCCACACCACCAGGGGCACCACCCCCTCCAGAGCGAGGAGCTGACCAAACCAGAATCTGACCTGGCGCAGCATCGGCCGCGCACAAGCGATCACTGGGGTGAGCAGCAGCAGACCCACCGGCAGCAGCAGGGTCGTGTACTTCGCGCCGATGCCAGCCGCAGCAGCGAGGCCGTACAGGATCCAGGCGGCAGTGGAGCCACGCCGCACAGCGGGCGCCAGGGCAATCAGGGCAAGCGCCCAGCACACCAGCACCGGCGCATCGGTGGTCATCGCCAGCCCGAGTCCGGCCACCAGGGGCAGCAGCTGCACTGCAACAGCGATCGTGAAGGCGCTCCAGGGATCCAGCCGGGCGCGGGCGTGCAGATAGATCAGCAGCACGAACAGTCCGCCCAGCACCACGGCGGGCAGGCGCAGCGCGGCAACACTGATCAGCAGCAATCCCAACAGGACGTCAGCGGCATGCACCCGGCTGTGCTCACGCTCCAGGAGCTCAGCGCCTGGGGCCGAACCGACCAGAGGGGTTGAGCGAGCTGATTGACGCCCATGGCCTAGTTCGGAACGATCCCCCATCACGAAACCGTGGCAAGTAAATCCATTGGGCTCGTGTATTCCAGCTCACCGAGAGAGCGTGCGCCAAGCAACGGTCAAGCCAGGCAGGACTGGGGTTTCAAACCGTTGAATAGGGCAACTGATGCTCGCGTGACAGTGCGGCCTGTTCCCCTGATCGCCATCGCGCTCCTGGTGATCGGCCTGGTGAGTTTCAACTTTGATGTGCCCCTGGCGATCTGGCTGCAGAACAACAAACTGCCCGGCGAATTGATGCGCCCCTTCAAATTTGCCGAGATCGGTGGCCACGGCACAGGCGCAGCCATGGTGCTGCTCACCACCCTCTGGCTGACACGCCAGCGCTGGCCCCAGCCTGGCCAGCGGAAAGTGCTGCTGCGGGTGGTCGCCGCGACTTATCTGGGCGGGCTGTTGGTCGATGGATTGAAACTGGCGATACCGAGAGTTCGGCCCCGCTACGCCGAGCTCGCTCCGGACGTGGCTGCCTTCGACACCTTCGGGCGCCAGTTGCTTGCCTTCGCGGACCACTCCAGGGCAGCGCTGATGAGCTTCCCATCGGGTCACAGCGCCATTGCGGCAGGGCTTGCCGCAGTGCTCTATTGGGTCCATCCAGCAGGTCGACCCGTATTCATCATCCTGGCCGTGCTGGCCTGCTTGCAACGCCTGCTGAGTGGCTCTCACTATCTCAGCGACGTCTGCATCGGCGCCAGCCTCGGATTGATCGGAGCCTGGCTGGCCCTGCAACTTCGCTGGCCAGTGCGTCGACTACCCTCACTGCCGGAATCGAGGCAGGGTCATGCCGGCAACTAAGGGGCTGCTTCAATCAAAGACATTGCAGATCTCGCTGCTGCTGTCAGCTGCCACGGTCCTGTTGGTGTGGATTGCAGCCATCAGCGGGCTCGACCGGGCCCTGCTGGAGACCCTGGCCTGGCCGGAGAAGCACCCGCGCAGTGACCTGCTGATGCTGCTCCGCGTGTGGGGCAGCCTGTGGACCTGGTTGCTGATCGCTCTGGCCATCGGCCTTCAGAAACGGCAGACCCCGCCCCGCTGCATTCCGATCCCCCGCGTCACCGGCCTACGGCTGCTGGTCACGCCGCTGCTGGCGGGCGCTTTGGCGGAGTTGCTGAAGCTGCTGGTGCGGCGCCAGCGCCCCTCAGATCTGGAGAGCTACCTGTTCAGAAGCTGGAGCGAGCAGCCGTGGAGCACCAAGGGTCTGGGCATGCCCAGCTCCCATACCGCCGTGGCCTTCGCCGGCAGCATGACGCTGGCGCTGCTCTATCCACGGCTGGCGATCCCGAGCCTTGTGCTGGCGATCGGCTGTGGCTACACCCGAGTGGCCAGCGGCGCCCATTTTCCAAGTGACGTGCTGGCTGGGGCGGCTGTGGGGGTTGTGACCGCGCTGGTGCTGGGCTCCACCAACTGGCTGGCAGCCCGCAGTGCAGGTCAGAGCTCAGGCCGCTAGCAGGGGTGAACTGATCCGGGCCTTGAACTCCGCTGAACTGAGTGTGGTCAGTGCCGCAGCAGGGTCGGCTACACAGAACTGGGAGCCAAGACGCACGAAGCGGGTCTGATCCCCCTGGCACACCAGGGCCACAACAGGCACCCGTGAGCCCACCTCATCCTGGGGGGGACGGTGCCGCTGCAGGCACTCGCGCAAGCGGTGCTGTACCGCAATGTCGGCTGCCTGCTCTGCAGGGATCTCCACCATCAGCAGCTGCAGATCGTCGATGGAGCGACAGTCGTCCACAATCAGTTGCACCCGCTCATCGCGACGGTCCACCGACCCCCACACAAGCAGGCGCGCGTCCACCATCAGGTGATCGGCAAGCCGTGCATAGGCCTTGGGGAAAACAACCGCCTCGCAGCTGCCGGTGAGGTCTTCCAGCTGCAGCACCGCCATACGGTCGCCCTTGCGGGTGGTCACCTGGCGCAGTTCCGGCACCATCACAACCGCGCTCACCTTGGCCTTGTCGGCCTGCTCCTCGAGGGAGCCGAGCGCCAGGGGGGAGAGCAGCTTCACTCTCGGGGCCAGCTGCTTGAGCGGATGATCGGAGAGATAGAAACCGACCAGCTCCTTCTCCAGCCGCAGCTTTTCCGTGGGCGGATAGTCGGGCACCGGCGCCGCCTTCGGCGCAGTGCTCAGCGAGCCGGAACCGCCGGCAGCAGCGGCATCCAGACCGCCGCCGAGACCGCCCAGCAAATCCAGCAGGTTGCCCTGGCCGCTGGCCCGGTCCTTGGCACGGGAGCTGGCCCAGTCGAGCACCAGATCCAGATCGGCCATCAGCTGGGCGCGGTTGGCCTTCGGCTGGAGCGCATCCATTGCACCGGAATGGATCAGGGCCTCCAGGGCGCGGCGGTTGAGCTGCTGACCGGGAAGGCGATCGCAGAGATCAGCCAGGGAGGCGAACGGCCCATCGCTCTGGCGCACCTCGATCATCTGGCGAATCGCCCCCTCCCCGAGATTACGCACAGCCGATAGACCAAATAGGATGCGATCACCTACAGGAGTGAAGTCAATGCCCGATGCATTCACATCCGGCGGCATTACCTCAATGCCCATCGCACTGCAGTTGGCGATATAGCGTTGCACCTTGGCAGTATCACCGGCATTCACAGTGAGGAGTGCCGCCATGTAGGCCACTGGGTAGTGGGCCTTCAGATAGGCGGTCTGATAGGTCACCGCGCCGTAGGCAGTGGAATGGCTCTTGTTGAAGCAGTACTCAGCGAACAGCACCATCTGCTCGAACAGCCCCTCGGCGATTCTGGCGTCAACACCTCGCTCGGTGGCGCCCTTCACAAAGACGCTCTGGTGCTTCTCCATCTCGCTCTTCTTCTTCTTACCCATCGCCCGACGCAGCAGATCGGCTTCACCAAGGGAATAGCCGGCCAGATCCTGAGCGATCTTCATGATCTGCTCCTGATACACCATGATCCCGTAGGTCTCCTTGAGGATCGGCTGCAGCTTCTCGTGGGCAAACTCAATCGCTTCGCGCCCGTGCTTGCGGTTGATGAACTTGGGGATCAGGCCGGCATCCAGCGGCCCCGGACGGTAGAGCGCCAGGATTGAGGAGATGTCTTCCAGGGATGAGGGCTTGAGATCGCGCACGATCTGACGCATGCCGCTCGATTCCAGCTGAAAGATACCCTCGAGATCGCCACGGGCCAGCAGTCCGTAGGTCCCCGGGTCGTTGAGAGGTAAGGCATCGGGATCCACCATCTCACCTGTGCTCTCTTTCACCAGATCGATGGTTTTATCAATCATGGTGAGATTTTTCAGGCCGAGGAAATCCATCTTCAGCAGCCCCATCGATTCCACATCTTCCATGAAGTACTGGGTGATCACCTGGCCGTCGTTATTGCGCTGCAGCGGCACCACCTCATCGAGGGGATCGGCGGCAATCACCACACCGGCGGCATGCACACCGAAGGTCTTGTTGGTTCCCTCAATGCGCATCGCCATCTCCACCCAGCGCTTCACAACCGGATCGTTCTGATATTTCTCGCGGAACTCCGGTGCCGGCGATTCCTCGCCGATCATCTCCTTCAGTTTGGCGGGTTTGCCGCGCACCACCGGAATCAACTTCGCCAACCGGTCGGCATCCCCATAGGGGATATCGAGCACGCGCGCCACATCCTTGAGCACTGCCTTTGATGTCATGCGATTGAAGGTGATGATCTGGGCCACCTTGTCTTCGCCGTAGCGGCGGGTGACGTACTCGATCACCTCGCCGCGGCGCTCGATGCAGAAGTCGGTGTCAATATCCGGCATCGATTTGCGTTCCGGATTCAGGAAGCGCTCGAACAGCAGTCCATTCGTGACCGGATCGATGTTGGTGATCCCCAGGGCATACGCCACCAGCGATCCTGCAGCCGAGCCCCGGCCCGGTCCCACCGGGATGCCATTCTCACGGGCGAAGCGGATGTAATCCCACACCACCAGGAAGTAGGTGGGGAAGCCCATCTGCTCCATCACCTGAAGTTCAAACGTAAGCCGCTCGCCATAGGTGGTATCAAATGGCGTCGGATCGACCAGGCCCAGGCGCGCCCGCAGGCCCTGTTCGCTCACCTCGCGCAGGTAGCTCACCGGCGTATGCCCCTCCGGGATCGGAAAACGGGGCATCTGGTAACGGCCAAGGATGTCGTAGTCCTCCACTTTCTCCGCCACCCGAGCCGTGTTGGCCACCGCCCGCTCTATAACCGTGTCTTCCAGGTGATCGCCGAAGAGCTGCAGCATCTCGGCCTCGCTCTTGATGTACTCGGTGCCGGTGTAGCGCAACCGCTTCTCGTCGCTGATCAGCTTGCCGGTGAGCACGCAGAGCAAAGCATCATGGGCCTCCACATCGCCCACACTCAGGTAGTGAGCATCGTTGGTGGCGATCAGTTCAATGCCCAGCTGCGCCCCGATCTCGGCGATACCGGTGTTAACGATTCGGTCTTCAATGCCGCCGTGGTCCTGAATCTCCAGATAAAAATCGTCGCCGAACACGCCCTGATACCAGTGGGCCACCTCCCGCGCCGCATCGGGCCGGCCCCGCAGAATCGCCTGAGGGATCTCACCGCCCAGGCAGGCGGTGGCCACAATCAGTCCCTCGCTGTGCTTTTCGAGGGTGGCTTTGTCGATGCAGGCCCGGGCAAAGATGCCACGCCCGCGCATGCCGCGCAGATGGCTGATGCTGGTGAGCTTCACCAGGTTGCGATAGCCCACCGCATTCTTGGCGAGCACCACCAGGTGGTAACGCCGTTCCTTCTTAGGGGGATTGGGGTCATCAATGGAGCCATTGATGACGTACATCTCATTGCCGATGATCGGCTTGATCCCAGCCTGCTTGCAGAGCTTGAGCAGCTCGATGGCGCCATACATCACCCCGTGGTCCGTGAGGGCCAGGGCCGGCATCCCAAGCTCCTTGGCCCGCTCCACCATCGCCGGCAGCTGGCTGGCCCCGTCCAGGAGGCTGTAGTCGCTGTGGTTGTGGAGGGGAACGAAAGCCACCGGTAGCGGCAAGGGCGACTCCACCTTAGGCGGAGCCCCCCAGATCTGGTGCTTGCTCGGCTCAGGGCACCAAAGCCGCCACAGGCCTGGCGGCCATCACCTGGGCAGCCTGCTCGTAGTGGTGGGCCACCTGCAGCAACCGTTCCTCCTGCAACACACCCGTGATCAGCTGCAGGCCGATCGGCAGCCCCTGCTGATCGAAGCCGCAGGGCACCGACATGGCCGGCAGGCCCGCCATGTTTGCGGGAATTGTGAGCAGGTCGGCCAGATACATCGCCAGGGGGTCGTCAGTGTGGGCGCCAAAGCGGAAGGCGGTGGTGGGCGAGGTAGGGGTGAGCAGCACGTCCACCGTCTCGAAAGCGCGCTCGAAGTCGCGGCGGATCAGGGTGCGCACCTGCTGGGCCTTCCGGTAGTAGGCATCCACGTAGCCGGCCGAGAGCGCATAGGTGCCGATCAAAATGCGGCGCTGCACCTCATCGCCGAAGCCCTCGGCGCGGCTGCGGGCGGTCATCTCCGCCAGGCTGGCAGCGCCCTCAGCCCGGTAGCCATACTTCACGCCGTCGTAGCGGGCCAGGTTGGCCGACGCCTCCGAGGGGGCAATCACGTAATAGGTGGCGATGCCGTCGTTGAAACGAGGACAGCTCACATCCACCAGCTCACAGCCCAAAGCCTGGAGCTGGTCGGCGGCGGCCAGCACCGAGGCCTTCACGGCGGGATCGAGACCCTCAGCGTCTAGGCACTCGCGCACGATGCCCACCCGCAGGCCAGCCACCGGCTGCTCCAGTGCGGCCCGGTAATCAGGAACCGGTGCCTTCAGGCAGGTGGAGTCGCGCGGATCGGCACCGGCGATCACCTGCAGCAGCTCAGCCGCATCGGCCACCGAGGAAGTGAACGGGCCCACCTGATCGAGGGAGCTGGCAAAGGCCACAAGGCCCCAGCGGCTCACCCGGCCATAGGTCGGCTTGAGGCCCACAACGCCGCAGAAGCTGGCGGGTTGGCGGATCGAGCCGCCGGTATCCGAACCGAGCGAGGCCATGCACTCGCCAGCGGCCACGGCTGCTGAGCTGCCGCCGGAGCTGCCGCCTGGCACCCGCTCGGGGTCCCAAGGGTTGCGGCTCGGCCCGAAATAGGAGGTCTCGGTGGAGCTGCCCATGGCGAACTCATCGAGATTGGTCTTGCCCAGGAGCACGGCACCGGCCTGCCACAGCCGCTCGGTGACCGTGCTCTCGTAGGGGGGAACAAAGCTCTCCAGCATGCGGCTGGAGCAGGTGGTGCGAATGCCCTGGGTGCAGAGGTTGTCCTTGATCGCCAGAGGGATGCCAGCCAGGGGGGGCAGCTGCTCACCAGCGGCGCGGGCGGCATCGATCCGGTCGGCATCGGCCCGGGCCCGCTCGGCGGTCACCTCCAGGAAGGCGTGCACCGTGTGATCGACAGCGGCGATCCGGGCCAGATGATGGTCGGTGAGCTCGCGGGCGGACACCTCGCCGCGCTGCAGTTGCCCACGCCACTCGGCGATGCCCATCCAACTGGAGATCAACTGGTCTGGACGCTATCAGTCTGCGCCGACGCAACAGCCGGGCTGCGCCGACGCAACAGCCGGGCTGCGCCGACGCAACAGCCGGGCTGCGCCGACG
>JBBASO010000063.1:0-12957 GCA_040399265.1 Prochlorococcaceae cyanobacterium | reverse complement strand
CGATCTGGCCCACCAGCCAGGGGGCGCCCATGGTGCCCCGGCCCACCATCACCCCGTCGGCGCCCGTCTGGGCCAGGCAGCGCACCGCATCCTCGGGGCTGTTGATGTCGCCGTTGGCAATCACGGGGATGGCCAGGGCTTGCTTCACCGCCGCGATGGCGCCCCAGTCGGCCAGGCCCTTGAAGCCCTGCTCGCGGGTGCGGCCGTGCAGGGTGAGCAGCTGGGCGCCGGCGCTCTCCAGCTGGCCGCACCAGGCCACGGCGGACGCCTCCGGCGCGCCGCACCAGCTGAGGCGCGTCTTCACTGTCACCGGGATGGTCACCGCCGCCGCCACGGTTTCGACAATGCGGGCCGCCAGCTCGGGCTCGCGGATCAGGCCACTGCCGCCGCCCTTTTTGGCGATCTTCTTCACCGGGCAGCCCATGTTGATGTCGATCAGATAGGCGCCGGTGGCCTCGGCGCGGCGGGCAGCATCGGCCATGGCGGCCGGGCGGTGATCAAACAACTGCACACCGATCGGGCCTGCCTCGCTGGCGAGCTCCTCCATCTTCTGCAGCCCGAAGCCCAGCTCCAGGCTGGTGGCATTCACCATCTCGGTGAACAGCAGGGCATCGGGGGCCCAGCGGCGAACCAGGCCACGGAAAATGCGATCGCTCACCCCCGCCAGCGGCGACTGCAACACGCGGCAGCGCAGGGCCCGTGGGGTGCCACGGCCGGCGAGCTCAAGGGGGGGTGGGGCGGTGATCATGGTGATCCGATTGTCGGACTCCAGGCCGATGCCGTCCGCCGAAGCCGCCCCCATACCCGTTCCCTTCCCCCTGAGCCGCCAGCTGTTGGAAGCGGTGCTCGCCGACCGCGTCAGCGATCGCTTCGTGTGTGAGCTGATCTGGCCGCGCCTGGGTTACGCGCCCGATGGCTCCGGCACCTGGGGCGCGGGCCCGGCTGCGAGCGCCCATTGGCGGGAGTCCTTCCCCGTTGAACCCCAGTTCATCGCCGAGCGGCCCCCCGCGGTGGCCCTCACCCGCTCAATCGCCAAGCAGCACAAGCAGCTGCTCAAGGAGCAGCTGGACTTTGGCGGCTACAAAATCGGCGAGCTGTACCCGCGCCGCACCCGCCGTGCCACCGCCGTGAACTGGCTGCTGGCCCACCTCGCCGAGCGCGGTGAACCGTTGCCGGAGACGGGGCCGCTGCCACCGCTGCTGGAGGTGCCTGTTGATCCGGTGGTGGGCCATCTGGGCGATCTGCCGGTGAAGTAGCAGCAGCAGGCCTTCCCCCCAGCAGCACCATCCACTTCCCCACGCATGCCAACTCTCTGTTGCAGCAGCCCTGAACTCCATGGTGAGCGGGCTGGCCAGGGGCCCCGGTCGCTGTACTGCAATAGATCCGTGGCCACGCTGGCCTCCTTGCCCTGGCTGCTGCGTAGAGCGCGTTGAGCACAGCCTCAGGTCACTGGACGTTCTCTGTGGCTGGATTCATCACCTTCTTCTGTTAGCCGATGCTGCTCAACCACTGGCTCAACCAAAGGAGCATCCCCGGGTGGCCGCTCGCCCTTCCAGCTCAGAAGCCCAGGGCCACCCCATCGAGCCTGTGATCCACGCCGGCCTCCAGGCTGGTGCACTGGCCGGCTGCATCGCGATGGAGGCGCACCATCTGGGCGCCTCCCTTGAAGCCGATGAAGCCATAGGAATCGCCGAGCTGATGGCCGCGGGCCACGAGCTCGTGGCCCACGTCTGGATTGAACTGCGGATCGATGTGGACCGCACCGCTCTGCATGATCAGCTTGAAGCGCGGGGCATCCACGGCCTGCTGGGGATTCATGCCCAGGTCGAGGGCGTTCACCAGGATCTGGGTGAGCCCCTGGGGGTGGGCGTTGCCACCGATCACGCCCATCACGAATTCCGGCAGCCCATCGCGCAGCACCATCGCCGGCAGGATCGAATGGCGCGGGCGGTGGCTGGGCGCCAGGGCGTTGGGATGGCCCGGCTGGCTGGAGAACTGGGCCGCCCGGTTGTTGAGCAGCACGCCCGTGTTGCCCGCCACCAGCCCGGAGCCGAACAGTCCGCTGATGCTGGTCATCAACGACACGGCGTTGCCCTCGCCATCCACCGCGCACACGTAGCTGGTGTCGCCTGAATTGCCGCCCTGGGGCCGGGTGGCCGGCCGGGCCTGGGCCGTGATGCGGCTGCGGGCGGCGGCCAGGCCGTCCGGGCTGAGCGCTTGCCGCAGCTGCTCCAGCATCGCGGGGGTGGGCTCCCCCACCACATCGATGGCCAGCTCAAAGCCCAGGCGGATCGCTTCGATCTCATGGTGCAGCCGCTCCGCCTCATCCATTGCGGCCAGGGGCAGGCCCTCGAGGATGCCCAGGGCATGGAGAGCCACCACCCCCTGGGAATTGGGTGGCATGCCCAGCACGTCTCTGCCGCGGAAGCCCACGCTCAGGGGCTCCACCCATTCGGAGCGGTGCTGCTGGGCGGCCACGTCGGCCGTGGTGGTGGGTACACCGCCCGCGCTGATCGTGGTGGCGATCGCCTCGGCCACGGGCCCCTCGTAGAAGCCCTGGCGGCCCTCCCGGGCCACGCGCTCCAGGGTGTCGGCCAGCTGCGGCAGGCGCATCAGCTGGCCTGGCTGCGGGGGGGCGCCATCGGGCAGAAACACCTCCCGCAGCTGGGCCGATGCGCTCTGCCCCATCAACGCGGCGCCCACGCCCCAGAACCCCGCGATCGACTCGCCCACTGGATAGCCCTCCCGGGCGTAGGCGATCACCGGCTCCCAAAGCTGCTGCAAAGACCAAGAGCCGAAGCGCTCCAGCAGGGCGCACCAACCATCCACAGCGCCGGGGATCGTGACGGTGGCGGCGCCGTGCTCCGGCATCACCGGTACGGAGCCAATGCGATCGAGGCTGGCGCCGCTCGGTGCCCTGCCGCTGCCATTGAGCCCGAACACCTTCTGGTCCTTGGCCGACCACACCAACACCATGGTGTCGCCGCCCAGGCCGCTCATCATCGGCTCGGCCAGCGCCAGCATGCCGGCCATGGCCACGGCGGCATCAGCGGCATTGCCGCCCTGCTCCAGCACCCGCAGGCCCACCCGGGTCACCAACGGTGAGCTGGAGGTGGCCATGGCGCGCCCGGCAAACACAGGCGAACGGCGATGCAGAAAGGAAGGGTTGGCCATGACAGCGTGCAGCATTGGCGATTAATCCGCAGTTTGGTGCGGCTGGGCCTTCAGCCAAAGGGCTCAACGATGTCGTACGAGTGGTGGTCGTACGAGTGGTGCAGGCCTGTTTCACTATTCAGCTGCCGCCCCCTGTGGACATCGTTAGCAGTGCCTAATCTCGCCCCTCTAGGAACGGTGGCATGGGTGGGCCATCCAAGGGGTTGTTCCGCCGGTATCTATCCCAGGCAGTGATCAGTGGTGGGGTGCATCGGTAGGGTCATGACAGGCAGGTTTGGGTACAAGACGATTTGGCGCTTCCCACAGTGGCGATCATCGGCCGCCCCAACGTGGGCAAATCCACCCTGGTGAACCGTCTGTGCCGCAGCCGCGAGGCGATCGTGCACGACCAGCCGGGCGTGACCCGGGACCGCACCTACCAGGAGGGCTACTGGGGGGATCGCACCTTCAAGGTGGTGGACACCGGCGGCCTGGTGTTCGACGACGACAGTGAATTCCTGCCGGAGATCCGCGAGCAGGCCAACCTGGCCCTGGCCGAGGCCTCGGTGGCGCTGGTGATCGTGGACGGCCAGCAGGGCTGCACCGCCGCCGATGAGGCGATCGCCACCTGGCTGCGCGGCCACAACGTGCCGGTGCTGCTGGCAGTGAACAAGTGCGAGTCGCCTGAGGCCGGCCTGGCGATGGCTGCGGAGTTCTGGGGGCTGGGCCTGGGCGAGCCCCACCCGATCTCGGCGATCCACGGCGCCGGCACAGGCGATCTGCTCGATCAGGTGATCGGCTTCCTGCCCCCCACCGATGAGCAGGGCGGCGAGGAGCCGATCCAGATGGCGATCATCGGTCGGCCCAATGTGGGCAAATCCAGCCTGCTCAATGCCATCTGCGGTGAGCAGCGGGCGATCGTGAGTCCGATCCGCGGCACCACCCGCGACACGATCGACACCACGGTGGAGCGCGAAAACCACACCTGGAAGATTCTCGACACCGCCGGCATCCGTCGCAAGCGCTCGGTGAATTACGGGCCCGAGTTCTTCGGCATCAACCGCAGCTTCAAAGCGATCGAGCGCAGCGATGTGTGCGTGCTGGTGATCGATGCCATCGACGGTGTGACCGAGCAGGACCAGCGCCTGGCCGGCCGCATCGAGGAGGACGGCCGCGCCTGCGTGGTGGTGGTGAACAAGTGGGATGCGATCGAGAAGGACTCCCACACCATGCCGGCGATGGAGAAGGAGCTGCGCGCCAAGCTTTATTTCCTCGACTGGGCACCGATGCTGTTCACCTCCGCCCTCACTGGCCAGCGGGTGCAGAGCGTGTTTGCTCTGGCGCTGCTGGCGGTGGAGCAGCATCGCCGCCGCGTCACCACCTCAGTGGTGAACGAGGTGCTCACTGAGGCGCTCAGCTGGCGCACCCCACCCACCAGCCGGGGGGGGCGGCAGGGCCGCCTGTACTACGGCACCCAGGTGGCCACGCGGCCGCCCAGCTTCACCCTGTTCGTGAACGACCCCAAGCTGTTCGGCGACACTTATCGCCGCTATGTGGAGCGCCAGATCCGCGAGGGCTTGGGCTTCGAGGGCACGCCGGTCAAGCTGTTCTGGCGCGGCAAGCAGCAGCGAGATGCGGAGCGCGACCTGGCCCGCGTCAAGCGCTGAGAGGCTACACCTGATGCGAGGGGGACCCAGCTGAATGGATTTCCTGCGCCAGCTGCCCATCGGCCAGTTCGTGGCCCGAGAGTCAGGCCGCAGCTGCTGGCTGCAGCGCCTGGATCCCCGTTTGAAGTTCGGCTGGACCCTGGCTTTTCTGCTCGCGCCGATCCTGGCGGGCCCGCTCTGGCGTGTGGGGCTGGTGCTGCTGCTGCTGCTGATCACGGCCTGCAGTGGGCTGCCCTGGCGGATCTGGCGCCGCAGCGTGCCGCTGCTGCTGCTGCTGGCTTTGCTGGTGGGTGGGCTGGCCGCCGTACTGCCGGCCGGTGGCGGAACGCCCGCCCAATTGCAGCGCCCGCCGACAGAAGTGCGGTTGCTGGCGGGATCGCCGCTCGAGCCGGCGCCCGAGCGCAGCGGCCAGGCCTGGGAGCTGCTGCGCTGGGGACCTGTGCAGTTAGGGCCGCTGGCGCTTGGTCCGCTGGTGGTGAACCGCCGGTCCGCGGAGCTGGGTCTCAACGGCGCCACCCTGCTCTTCACCCTGGTGCACAGCGCAAACCTGCTGCTGCTCACCACCCCTCCCGAGGAGCTGGTCTGGGCGATCAGCTGGGGGCTGGCTCCCCTGGGCCGCCTGGGGATGCCAGTGGACCGGCTCGGGTTCACCCTGCTGCTGTCGCTGCGCTTTCTGCCGCTGGTGCAGGAGGAGCTGCAGAACCTGGTGCGGGCGGTGGCCACACGGGCGGTGAATCTGCGCAGTCTGGGCTGGCGCGCCTCCCTGGCCCTGCTGCTGGGGGTGGCGGAGCGCCTGCTCGCCAACCTGCTGCTGCGGGCTGAACAGGGGGCCGAAGCGCTGGTGGCCCGCGGCGGCCAGTGGTTGCCGCCAGAGCGGTTGCACCGCCCGTGGCCGGAAGACGGGGCGGCACGGCGCTCGCTCAATCTGGTGGCTGCTCTGGGCCTGATCCTGCTGATCGGGCTGCGCTGTAGTGGGGCCGGCGCGCTGTGACCTTTAATACGGTCAGTGCCATGGGCGGAGTGACCAAAGAGCGTTATCTCAACCACCCCACCTTCGGGATGCTGTATCGGGTCGCACCGGTGGCTGAGGGGCGTGATCTTTACGCCACCCTTTATGCCCAGCGTATTTTCTTCGTGGTGACGCTGCAACCGCGCGGAGCCAGTTTTGAGGTGGTACCGCTCATGGATGCGCGCCACTACGCCGAACAGAATCTCGCCAGGGCCCGCCGGGAGGCGGTCGATGTGCACGCTCACTGGCGGGAGCTGTTTGACCAGACCTTCATCTGATTCCAGGGCCCCGCTGGCCGCCCGCCTGGCGGCTTTACGGCAGGAGCTGCCGCCAGCGACCCGCTTGCTGGCGGTGAGCAAGGGGCAGCCCGCGGCGTCGATCCGGGAGGCGGTGGCGGCCGGGCAGCGCAGCTTCGGGGAGAGCCGGCTCCAGGAAGCGGTCGCCAAACAGGCCGAGCTCGACGATCTCGAGCCCCTCGACTGGCATTTCATCGGCCGCCTGCAGGCCAACAAGGCCCGCGGTGTGCTGCGGGCCTTCGGCACGATTCACGCGCTCGACAACATGCCCCTGGCGCAACGCCTCGCCCGGATTGCGGCGGAGGAGTGCCTATCCCCCGCTGTGTTCTGCCAGGTGAAACTGCGCCCCGACTCCGCCAAGACCGGCTTCGATCCCCAGGAACTTCGCCGGCACTGGCCGGCCCTGCAGCAGCTCGCGCCCCTGCGCCTGCAGGGCCTGATGACGATCGCGCCCCTCGGCCTTTCCGCTGCCGAGCGCCGGGAGCTGTTCACCGACTGCGCTGCTCTGGCAGCGGATCTGGGCGTGTCGGAGCTGTCGATGGGCATGAGCGGCGACTGGCCCGAGGCCGCGGCTGCCGGCAGTACCTGGGTGCGAATCGGCAGCGGCCTGTTCGGTCCGCGACCGGGTGCGTGATCGGCCCAACGGCTTGCGATCACTGGCATGGGACGCTATTCAGGTTGAAAGCATCCCCAGAGGTCCGCTCCGTGTCGCTGTTCTCCCGCCTGCGCGCCGTCGTTTCCGGAGATGACTATCTCGACGGCGCCTACGACGATGAGCTCGACTACGACGGTGGTGAGCTTGATCAGCCCGCAGCCACCAGCACCACAAGCCGCAGCAGCGCCCTGGCCCTGACCAGCGATTTCAGCAGCGACGATCCCTTCGCCGGCACCAACGTGATCGGCATGCCCGGCATCTCAACTTCGGCCGCCGAAGTCACTCTGATGGAGCCGCGCAGCTTCGATGAGATGCCTCGGGCGATCCAGGCTCTGCGCGAGCGCAAGACCGTGATCCTCAACCTCACGATGATGGAGCCGGATCAGGCCCAGCGTGCCGTGGATTTCGTGGCCGGTGGCACCTTCGCCATCGATGGCCACCAGGAGCGGGTGGGCGAAAGCATCTTCCTGTTCGCCCCCAGCTGCGTCACCGTCACCACCGCCGGCGGTGAAGAGTCGGCCTCACCCACGGTGGTGAGCCGCAGCAGCGCCGAGGTGGATCAACCGGCAGCACCCAGCCCCGCCTGGGCCCGTCAGGACGGCGCCCTCTGACCGCCGCTGATCCCGCCGCTGCGATGTCCACACCCCGGCTGGGTGTGGTGGGCCTGGGCCGGATGGCCCTCGCCCTGCTGCTCCCCCTGCTCGATGCAGGTCTGATGGCCGCCGGAGATGTCCGTGCCGCCGTGGCCAGCCAGGCCTCGGCCGATCGCCTGGTTGCCGCTCACGACCTGAGCGTGAGCACGAACGCTGCTGCGGCCTGGTCGGCTCCGGTGGTGCTGCTGGCGGTGAAACCGCAGCAGCTCGAAGCGGTCGTCCAGGCGGTGCCTCCGGGGCAGACCGGGTTGGTGATCTCCGTGCTCGCCGGCGTCACCCTGGAGCGGCTGCAGCGCCAGCTGCCAGGCTGGCGCTGTGTGCGGGCCGTGCCCAACACTCCCGCACTGGTGCACAGCGGTCTCACCGGTCTGGCCTTCGCTGAGGCCGTCACCGCAGCGGAGCGCCAGTGGGTGCTGGAGCTGTTCGCGCTCGTTGGTGAAGTCTTCCAGCTGCCCGAGCCCCAGCTGGATGCCTTTCTGGGGCTCACCTCTTCCGGGCCCGCCTTTCTGGCGCTGGTGGCCGAGGCGATGGCAGACGGGGCGGTGGCCGCGGGGCTGCCCCGTCAGCTCGCCCACCATCTGGCCCATCGCACTCTGGCCGGCACAGCCGCCCTGCTCGATCGGCAGCAGCTGCATCCCGGCCAGCTCAAGGACATGGTGAGCTCACCGGCCGGAACGACGATCGCAGGCCTGCGTGAACTGGAGCGGGTCGGTCTGCGTTCCGCCCTGTTTGAGGCCGTGCTGCGGGCGGCCGAACGCAGCCGCGAACTCTCAGGCTGAGGGACCACCGGCCGCGGGGTCGCTGCGCCCCTGCCCCAGCCTCGGCTCGCTGCCGGCGACCAGGCGGGTGATGTTGCTGCGGTGGCGCCAGATCACCAGGGCGCTGGTGAGCAGGGCCAGGGCCAGGTAGGGCCAGCGCAGCCCCATGCCTTGATTCTGGAACCAACCAAGCATCAGCAGCGGCAGGGCCATCGCCGCGGTCACGCTTGAGAGGGAGACGATCCGGCTGAGCGTGAGCATGGCCAGAAACACCCCGAGGCAGGCCAGTCCGACGGGCCAGGCCAGCCCCAGCAGCATGCCCAGGGCGGTGGCAACTGCCTTGCCGCCCCGCCAGCCCAGCCACACCGGCCAGATGTGGCCGGCCAGGGCCGCCAGCCCCGCCGCCACAACCCAGCTGTCGGTGCTCCAGCTGGCGTTGGCTCCCCCATCGAGGGGCAGCACCATCCTGGCGAGCAGCACCGCCGCCGTGCCCTTGAGCACATCAATCAACAGCACCACCAGCGCCGGACCCTTGCCCACGACCCGGAGCACGTTGGTGGCGCCGGTGGAGCCGGAGCCCTGCTGACGGATGTCGAGGCCCCGCAGCCAGCGGCCGGCCAGATAGCCGGCGGGGATGGAGCCGAGCAGGTAGCCGGCCAGCAGCAGGACGATGGGGAGGACCATGGGAAAGGGAGCGGGAAAGGGCAGCGGACTGGTCGTCAGCAGGACTAGTCGTCAGCAGGACTAGTCGACAGCAGTGTCGATCTCAGTGGGATGCTCGGATGAATGCCGCATTGGGAAGCCTCAATAGAACGCCTCCTCACCCGCCTGTTCGGCCGGACCAGGGGCGAACGCCAGCCACAGCGGGAACTGCAGGATCGGAATCTCCACCACCTGTTCGCCCGGGTCGATCACGATGAAGGGCAGTTCACCCCGTTCTTCCAGTCGGTCGGCTCGCTCGATCAGGGCATCCGGCCGTTCGAACAGCGCGATGCCGCTGCTTGGGCCGAAGTCCTCACGGCTCAGCCCCAGGCTGTCCTGCAGGCTGCGGCGCCATTCCCCGAGCCGTTCCGGTTGGCCGGCCAGCACCAGGGTCTGGAAGCGGTCGCCGTAGAGCTCACCGAGGATCGACACTGCGGCGGCGGTGAGCAGGCCGTTGCGGCCGCGGCTGCCGGCGCTGGGCTGGGCCCCCCGCCCGCCCTGGTCGAGAAACCAGTTGTCCAGGCAGGTGGCGGCGCCGGCCTCCAGGCTGCGGCGCAGTTTCCAGGGATCGGCATAGAAATCCGGCTGTCCCTGGAAGGCGCTCAGCCGGGCGCGGATCAGCTCGGCATCCGCGGCGAACAGTCCGTCCGCCGTCGTCGCCGCACCCGCCACCGCTGCCGGTTGACCCAGTTCGCCGGTGGGCGCCGCGTCGAGCGGGGAGGGCTGCACCAGCACCTGCTGGGGCACCAGTTCGATCTGTTCAGCGGCGACCGCCAGATCCTGCAGAGCGCCCACCAGGTAGTCCTGAAAGCCCTTGAGCCGCCTGCTGACCGCGTCGGCCTGGCCGGCGAAGCTGCTGGTGATCTCGCGTTCGATCACCGTCCGGCGGCTCTCCAGCGCGGCGATCTCCCGCTCCAGCCGATCGCGGCGCTCACGCAACTCCTGCAGGGCCAGATCCGACCAGGGTGCCGGAGATCCCTCGGCATCGACTGGGAGCGCGTCGCTCTGGGGCGGATCTTCCGGAGCCATGCCGCTGCCGGCGTTGCTGGGCTCAGGCGTTGGACTTTCCGTCATCGGCGGCTGGGGCACAAGCAGGGGAAGAGTGGGTCGCGGCCGGCGGAATGCCGGTGAGATGGGGTAGGCGCAGATGAAGCTGCTCCTGGAGGTCGCCCGGGCTGAAGAGCACGGGAAGCAGATGAATGCTGCCCTGCTCGCGGAAATAGAACAACGCCGGCGCACCCGGCCAGAACAGCCGCCACACCAGCCACTCGTCGTAGGGGAAGCGGCGTAGCAATGCATCCTGCCGTCGCACCAGCAGGGCGTCCGGGGCGAACTCCAGCCGCAGCAGCGCGGTCTGCAGAACCAGGAACAGGCCGAACAGGCTGATCAGACCGCCCAACGGCAGTGCCCCGCCCCAGAGAGGTGTCAGCCCGATGCAGGCCAGCCCTAAGCCGACCACCGCCAAGGCGACGCCGTAGTGCGGCCTGAGGGTTGCGTTGGCAGGAGTGGGGGGCATGCAAGTCATCATCCGAACAGCAGTTTGGTGAGCAGTGCATCCATCAGTGCCACGGTGACCAGGATCATCACCACGGCGCCGGTGGTGCTGGTGCCCACCTCCTTCGGTCCGCCCCGGGTGGTAAGACCCCAGCCGCAGGCGATCACGGCGATCTGCAGGCCGAACACCAGCGCCTTCAGCAGCATGGAAGGCAGGTCGTCCGGTTCCATCCAGGTGCGCACCGAATTCCAGAACACACTGGGCGGAATGTTGTAAAGCCAGGTGCTGCTCACCTGGCCCGACCAGATACCCACCCAGAAGAACAGCAGACACTGCACCGGCGCCATGACCACCATTGCCAGCACTCGCGGCACCACCAGGTACTGCACTGGATCGGTGCGCAGCATGGTGATCGCGTCGATCTGTTCGGTGACCTTCATCGTGCCGAGCTGGGCCGCATAGGCGGTGGCCACCTTGCCGGTGAGCAGGGTGGCGGTGAGTAGGGGCGCGATCTCGCGTGAGAGGCCGAGGGCCAGCAGACCGCCCACGGCCGCATTCGCGCCCTGCTTGGAGAGTTCAGCCACCACCTGGATATTGAACACAGTTCCTGCCGCCAGTGCTGTAATCAGCACGATCAGGAAGCTGCCCGGCCCCGCCTCCATCAGCTCCTGCATCAGGTCGTTGACGCCGATTCGTCCTCGGGCGATGGCGCTGACCGCCTGGCCGCCGATCAGGGCGCTGGCGCCGAGGCGGCGCAGCCAGCGGGGAGCCGCAAGCCGGAGCAGGCTGGTCATGGCCGCGGGGGATGCCTCTGGGGCCAGCGTCGCATCACCAGCAGGCCCAGCACCACGAGCAGGGCAGGGATCAGGCCCATACACAGGCGGATCGTCACCAGGGCACTGGCGGGCTGGGCTGTGCTGGCCAGGGCTTCGCTGTAGCCGCTGGCGGTGAGCAGCACCCCCAGCAGGGCGATCACCAAGCTGATGCACACCTTCTGAGCAAGCACCATCCAGGCGCTGTACTGGCCGGCCGGTTTCTCAGGATCGACATCGATCGCGTCCGGCAGAAGCGACCAGGGAATCAGGTAGGCCGTCGAGGCCCCCACCCCGGCCACCGTGATCGTGGCGATCAGCAGCGCCAGCTTCAGGGCGTTGCCCGGCCAGGCCCAGGTCGCCAGGGCGGGATCCAGGGGTTGCAGGACCATCACCATCAGGCAGGCAGCGATCCATAGCCCTCCCCCCCAGCGCAGGGCCGTCAGCCGGCCACCGCGGTGGGACACCCCGTTCCAAAGCCACAGGCCTGCCAGCGAACTGACCAGAAAGGGCAGCAGGATCAATTTGCTCAGGGTTTCCGGCACCTGCAGCACCACCGGCAGGAAGAACAGTGACACCGCCTGCATCAGCTGCAGGGCGCACCACAGCAGCAGATACAGCCCCAGCACCATCGCGAAACGCCCGTTGTGGGCCACCCGCGCCAGCAGCCGGCGGGTGGTGCCCGGCGCCCGTTCCGGCCGCTGGCAGCGGCGGGCGGCCGGGAGCAGGCCCCAGCCGCAGAGCAGGGCTGAGGCGGTGATGATCAGGCCGGCCACCAGACCCACCGGCAGGTAGCTGGAGGGATCGTTCAGGTCGCGCACCAGCACACCGGCGAGCAGGGCGGCCGTGACCGTGGCCAGGATTGAGCCGGTGAAGCGGGCGGTGTTGAGCCGCGTGCGCAGGTCTGTGTTGCTGCTCAGTTCTGCCGCCAGGGCGGTGTAAGGCAGGTTCACGGCGGTGTAGAGGGTGTTGGCCACCACCGAGATCAGTAGGAAGATCAGGAACCTGATGGAGGTGTCAGGCCAGGGGGGAAGCCACCACATCGCCGCCATCGCCATGCCCAGAGGCAGCGCGCTGCCGATGATCCAGGGAACCCTCGGACCCCAGCGGCTGTTGGTCTTGTCGCTGAGCCAGCCGATCACCGGATCGTTCACCGCATCCCACAGGCGACCGATGCCGAATGCCAGGCCGGCCTGCCAGGGCGGCAGGCCGGCGGCCACGTAGAAGCGCAGCAAATAGAAGCCGATCAGGGAGGCCCCCATGCCGGTGCCCACATCACCGAGGCCGTAGGCCCAGAGCAGCCGCTGTCTGGCTCCGCCCCGCAGGTCGGCAGCATCGCTGGGCTGGTGGGCCTTGAAGGGCATGGGCTGGAGGGTGGTCAACAGGTCATAATGGCTGAGCCTGCTCGATCGATCAGGTTTTACGCCCGGCTGCTCTCAGGTGAATGCTCTAGAAAATGATCTTGTGAATGCTCTAGTAATTGATTTTGTGAACAGCAAGATGAATCCAGAAATTCAATTCAGTTGATGAACCGGTTTGCAGAGTCGGTTTTACATGCGGAGATCAGGTTCGCCGACAACTTTAACGGGTTGTAGTCTTTCATTCTGGTACTCTTGTTTCGGCCTTTCTTGTTTTATTTGCTTTCGTCGTGACTATTGGCTCAATGCATTTCATTGATGCCCATTAGTTTTCGCCGAATCATGCGGGCGTAGTTTAGTGGTAAAACCTCAGCCTTCCAAGCTGATGATGCGGGTTCG
>JBBASO010000062.1:0-13399 GCA_040399265.1 Prochlorococcaceae cyanobacterium | reverse complement strand
CGCGGTACATCGATGCGGCCTCGCCCAGTTCCTTGAAGCGGCTCCAGCGCAGCTCACTCCAGGGGCGCCCCTGCTCATCGGCACCTTCGGGGAAAAGGCGGCGGCGCATCGGTTGGCCTGAGCGCTGGCTGCGGCGCTCCTCCAGGGTTTCCAGCTCATCCAGCCGCCGGATGAACAGCAGGTAGGTGAGCTGCTCCAGCACCTCCACGGGTTGGCGATCCCGCCGCTCCAGAAGGCATCCCAGATGCGGTCGACCTGGTTGCGCAGCTCGCCGGTGAGCACCGAGGCCGCTGTGGTGCCGGGGGCGATAGTTAATTGGGGGGCAGTGGCTCCATTGCCGTTGCCGCGCTTTCTTGTGCGGGGTCCAGACGCTGGAGCGGTCGTTCGCGGAGGCGGGTCGATCCCAGGCGCTCGGAGGCCCCCACCGGGACCCTTCACCCCCTCCGCGGCGCCCAGGGCCACCACCTGGCTTTTGAGTTCCTTCAGCACCTCATCGCTGATGGGTTCCCCCGTCCCGCCCTCCAGGGCGGCGCGGATTTCCTCGTTCGTGAGCCGGCTGCCGTCCTCCTGGATGAGGTCGGCAAGTTCGGGCATCGGCGGGCGAGCAGGCAAACCTCGGCAGAGCATGGCCTGGGAGGCCCCCTTGTGCAGCGGTTTTGCTGCGAAAGACGGGCTGCTGTTCAGGCCGCCCGCCTGGTTTCCGGCGGAACGGCCAGCACCGCCCCCTCCGCCACCAGCCACTGGCGCTCGTGGCGGGGCAGGGGCATGCCGCCCGTGAGTGCCCCGAAGGCGGGCAGGGCCAGCCGTTCGCTGCGCGGGCAGTAGCTGAAACAGCTCAGGCGCAGGCGGTCGCCGTTGCGACCCAGCAACGCCACCGGGTGCAGGTGGCCGCAGAGGTTGAGCAGGCCGGCGCGGGGCTCGGGCTCGTGGCTCAGCCACCAGGGCCCCAGGGCCTGGCTGGGTTCCTGGGCCAGGCCGGCGATCCAGCTGCCCCGCTCGTGGTTGCCGCCGATCAGCCGCAGCGGGCAGCCCAGCAGCTCCGGCAGGGCCGCCAGCTTGGCGCGCAGCTCGCCCGTGAGCCCCAGGGGGCCGTGGATCAGGTCGCCCAGCACGATCACCTGTGCGGGTTGCAGCCGCGTCGCCAGCTCCAGCAGGGTGTTGAGGGTGGCGGCGTCGCCGTCGCTGGGCAGGGGGATGCCCTGGGCCTGGAAGCTCTCGGCCTTGCCGAGGTGCAGGTCGGCCAGCAGCAGCGTGCGCCGGCTCGGATCCCAGATCGCCCGCTCCGCCAGCAGCTCCAGCTGCTCACCGCCCCAGTGGAATGGGGCAAAGGCCTGCGCGGATCCTGCTTCCACCGGCCGATTCACCACCCGATTCACCGGCTGCCCATCGCCCGCTGATAGGCCGGGCAGGCCTGGGCAGCGGCGATCGTTGCCCGCACCCCTGGCCAGGGCTCAAGATCGATCTGGGGAAAGAAGATCGGCAGGTAGGCCAGGTAAGCCTGCACGGCGCAATCGGCCGCGCCCCAGCTCTCGCCCACCAGCGGTCGGCCGCCTTCCATCAGGCCGTCGAGCACCCCCATCAACCGCGGAAACTCCCGCTCACGGTTGCTGGGCACGAACAGCGCCACCGCAAGGGTGGCATTGGCGAACAGCAACCACTGGGCCACCTTGGCCCGCCGCACCGCCGCCTGCTCCGGTGGGCCGCTGAATTCGCCGCCGTCGTGTTCGGCCAGGTGCAGCAGAATGGCGCCGCTCTCGAATAGCCGCAGGGGCCCGCCGGCCGGATCGGTTAAGCGGTCGTCCTCCAGGGCCGGCACCTTGGCGAACGGGTTGATCGCCGTGAACGCCTCCTGCCGGTGCTCGCCCGCTTCCATATCGAGCTGGCGCCAGTCGTAGGCGATGCCCTTTTCTTCGAGATACCAGCGGGGCATCGAGGCGCGGCTGCGGCCGCCGCCGTAGAGGATCAGCGTCATCGGGCGGGCGGGGTAAACAGATGAGATCGTTGAGCGAGCCTATGGAGTGACCGGCCGGCCCGCCCATGCCAGGGTGAAGGTGATGTCGCGGTAGGCATGGCGGCATGGCGGACCATCCCACCGGTGCAGACTCGCAGCAGGAGGCCCAGGCCTGCCTGCTGAAGCTGGCGCCCCACCTGCTGGGCCGCTCCCGCCGCGGTGTGGTGGGCAGCAGCCGCTATGCCGACCGCCTGCGCGCCGCCGTGCGGGATGCCGCCGCCGACCCCGCGGCCCGGCCGGTGCTGATCAGCGGTGAGCCGGGGCTGGAGAAAGACAACCTCGCCGCCCTGATCCATTTCGGCAGCCCGCGGCGGCGGCGGCTGATGGCCCGCGTCGATGCCGCCGCCCTGGGGGACGACGGCGCACCCCTGTTCGGCCCGGCCTCCAGCGGCGGCGCCGGCTCCCTGCTGGAGTGCCTGGGCGACGGCGCCCTGCTGATCGACAACCTCGACTGTGCCGATCCGGCCCTGCTGCCCCAGCTGCTGGAGCTGGTCCGCAGCGGCCGCTGGCGGGCCCCTGGTGGGACGGGGCCCATGCGCCGCTTCAGCGGCCGCCTGTTTGTCACCACCGAATCGGCGCAGCCGGCCTTCGACGGGTGCTGCACCCTCATCCGGGTGCCACCGCTGCGGGTACGCCGGCAGGACCTGGGCGAGTGGCTGCGCTACAGCAGCCGCCAGCAGGCACGCCGGTTCGGCTGGCGACGGGCGCCAGCGATCAGCGAGGCAGCGGTGAAACGGCTGCAGAACCACGACTTCCCGGGCAACATCCGCGAGCTCGACCTGCTGGTGCAGCGGGCCCTGCGCCAGTGCGGAAGCGAGCGGCCGGTGCTGCTGCCCGATGATGTGTTCTGGACCGGCAGCCGTGCCAGCCGCCTGCGCGTCGATCTGTTCCGCTGGCGCCCACGCCTGCGCCAGTGGCTGCGGGCTCCGGCGCTGTGGAACCTGCTGCTGTTCGGCCTGGTGAGCTGGGTGTTCGTGCTGGTGAACCTGTGGCTGTGGCTGGGGCCGCAGGACCGGGCCCACAACGGCGCCCTCACTTTCTTCTGGGCCTGGTGGTGGCCGTTGATCCTGCTGGCCTATCCCCTCGTGGGGCGGCTGTGGTGCTCCTTCTGCCCGTTCATGGTGTGGGGGGAGATCAGCCAGCGCCTCGCCGTTGCCCTCGGCTGGCGGCCGCGGCCCTGGCCCCGGGGTGACAGCGACCGCTGGGCGGCCCCGGCGCTGGCGGGTGGCTTTGCGCTGATCCTGCTCTGGGAGGAGGTGTGGACTCTGGAGAACACCGCCTGGCTGAGCAGCTGCCTGCTGCTGCTGATCACCGCCGGGGCAGTGCTGGGTTCGCTGCTGTTCGAGAAGCGTTTCTGGTGCCGCTACCTCTGCCCGGTGGGCGGCATGAACGGTCTCTTCGCCAAGCTGGCGATCACCGAGCTGCGCGCCCAGGCCGGCACCTGCAGCGGCAGCTGCAGCAGCTACGGCTGCTTCAAGGGTGGCCCGGCCGAGGGGGAGGGCTTGGCCACCGCCGGCTGCCCCCTCGGCACCCATCCGGCCCACCTGGCGGACAACCGCAACTGCGTGCTCTGCTTCACCTGCGCCGCTGCCTGTCCGCACCGCTCGGTGCAGCTGCGCCTGCGGCCCCCCGCCGCCGATCTGCAGCGCGAGATGGCGCCCCCCGCCGGCGAGGCGGGCCTGATCCTGGTGCTGGCCGGCGGCATCCTGCTGCACCACTGGCAGCGGGCGCTGGGCTGGTTGCCCCTGGCTCCCGCGAGCCTGCAGGCCGGTCCCTTGCTGCCGCGCCTCGCCTTCGCTGCCCTGGCCCTTGCCCTGCCGGCTGGAGGGTGGCTGCTGCTGCGCCGGCTGCGCGGCCTGCCCCATGGCCTGCTCTACGCCCTGTTGCCCCTGCTCTGGGCCCTGCTGCTGGCGCGCCATCTGCCCCTGGGTCTTGAGGAGGCCGGCCTGCTGCTGCCGGTGAGCTTCGGCTGGCCGGCGTTGCCCCACTGGCAGGCCGATCCCCACGTGCTGGCCTTCTGCCAGAGCGCGGCGGTGCTGATGGGCAGCCTGGGCACAGCCCTGCTGATCCCCCGCTTTCAGCCGGCCGGCTGGAGCCGCTGGGGCACGCTGGCGCTCACCCTGCTGCTGGCGGCCGGCGGGCGCTGGCTGGTGTCGCTCTAGGGACCGGCGGGCCACACCCCTGATGGGATGCGGGCTACGTGGCGCACCTGGCGTGGCCGGCCCACATACACCCACACCGCTCGCCCATCGCTGAGCCAGCGCTGCTGGCGCTCGTAGAGGCGCGGCACACCTTCGAAGCGATCCAGCGCCGCCAGCGACGCGTCGGGCACCGCGAAAAGCTCGCCCCGCAGGCAGTGGCTGGGGTCGCCCGAGGCGATCGCCATCGGGAAGGGCCCCAGGTTGTACAGGGCCAGCTCCGGCAGGACGGCTTCACCGCAGAAGGCGCTGCCGGCCAGCTGGTGGTTGTTGGCCTGGCCGCGCTTGAGGGTGCCGTACACGAACACCAGCTGGAGGGGCAGCAGGTCAGAATCGCCGCTTCCGTCTGCCGCTGCCATGACGATCGCCCTGTTGATTGCCCTGGCCGGTTCGCTGGGATTGATGGCCTTCATTGTGAAGCGCCTGGAGCAGTCGTGATCCCGCTCCCCACCCCTGCGATCACCCCGTGACCCTGATCGACAGCACCTATCTGGGGGAGCTGCGCTGCCGCTCCAGCCACGGGCCCTCCGGCAGCGAGCTCGACACCGATGCCCCCATCGACAACCAGGGCAAGGGCGAGCGCTTCTCGCCCACCGATCTGGTGGCCACCGCCCTGAGCACCTGCATGCTCACGATCATGGGCATCGTGGCCGAGCGCCACGGCTGGAGCCTGGAGGGCTGCAGCGCCCGGGTGGAGAAGACCATGACCAGCGAGGCGCCCCGGCGCATCGCCCTGCTCAGCGTGTGGGTGCAGCTGCCGGAGGGTCTGGACGACCAGCAGCGCGCGGTGCTGAGGCGGGCTGCCGAGGCCTGTCCGGTGAAGCGCAGTCTGCAGGGTGCCGTGGCGATGGAGCTGCGCTGGCTGTGAATGGCCAGGGCTGCCGCATGGCTTCCCATAGCTACATGCCCAATCTTCTTCACTCCTTTTTGCTGATCCCATGGCCACGTTTCTGGTGACCGGAGCCAACCGCGGCATCGGCCTGGAGTATTGCCGCCAGCTGCAGGCCCGTGGTGACCAGGTGATCGCGGTGTGCCGGGCCGCCTCGCCCGAGCTGGAGGCCCTGGGCGTGCGCATCGAAGCCGGTGTCGACCTGGCCAGTGAGGCCGCCATCGCCGAGCTGGCGACCCGCCTGCAGGGGGTGGCGCTGGATGGGCTGATCCTCAACGCCGGCATCCTGCAGTCGATGGGGCTGGAGGATCTGGATGCGGAGGCCATCCGCCGCCAGTTTGAGGTGAATGCCCTGGCGCCGCTCCTGCTGGTGCGGGCCCTGCTGGAGCAGCTGCCCCGCGGCGCGAAGGTGGCGCTGATGACCAGCCGCATGGGCTCGATCGACGACAACAGCTCCGGTGGTTCCTACGGCTACAGGATGTCGAAGGTGGCGTTGAACATCGCCGGCAAATCCCTGGCGATCGACCTCCAGCCGCGAGGCATCGCCGTGGCGATCCTGCATCCGGGGCTGGTGCGCACGCGCATGATCGCCTTCAACCCCCAGGGCATCAGCACTGAGGAGAGCGTGCGGGGGCTGCTGGCCCGCATCGATGCCCTCACCGTGGAAACCAGCGGCACCTTCTGGCACGCCAACGGCCAGGTGCTGCCCTGGTAGGCGCACCGTCTCAGCTCCCCTCGGCGCGGGTGGCCTCGGCGATCAGCCGCTGCACCCGCTCCAGCACCGATTCGTTGCTCATGCGGTTGTTGAGCCGTTCCACCAGCAGGGGGAAGGCCAGGGGACCGGGGCGGGGGGTGCGCTCCAGCAGCCAGCGGCTGGCCGCCAACCGGCTCAGGGCCTCCTCCAGCCGCCGGCGCTCCAGCTGTTCCTCCATCACCTCACGACGCGCCTGCTCCAGCAGTAGGTGGCCCGGCTCGTGCCGGTTGAACACGTCGAACAGCAGGGCCGCGCTGATCTGCAGCTGGCCGCCGGTCTTGGCCTGCCCCGGCATCGCCTGGGTGATCAGGCCACTCACCTGGGCGATGGCGCGGAAGCGGCGGCGGCAGAGTTCGGAGAGGTTCACCGCCTGCTCCAGGTCGGCGTCGAGGGTGGTCGCGTCGAGCAGGTCTTCGCCATGGAGTTCCAGCAGCTCCTCGAAGGGGTAGCCCTTGGGGGCCAGCAGCTCAAAGCCGTAGTCGTTCACCGACACGGTGATCGTGCTGGGGCGGTGACGGGCCAACCGCCAGGCCCAGAGGAAGCCGAGGCCCTCGTGCACAAAGCGCCCTTCAAAGGGGAAGGCGAACAGGTGGCTGCCCTCGCGGCTGCGGCACAGCTCCACCAGGAATTCCACCTGGCGCGGTAGGCGGGAGAGGTCGGCCTGGCGGCGCAGCAGCGGCTCAAGCGCCTGCAGTTCCGGTGTATCGAGCCCCCGGCGGGGCTCCCCATCCCCCTCCTGATCGCTATCGCCGCTGCCGCTCAGGGCCTGGGCGCAGCGGTCGACCTCCAGGCGGAGGTGCTGGCTGAGCAGATCGGAGAGGGCCATCTGGCCCCCCGCCCAGGCCGGCACGGCGGAGCTCTTCTTGGTGGTGGCCTTCACCTGGGCGGTCATCTCCCGCAGCCGCACGAACTCCAGCTGGCGGCCGGCGAAGAAGAACACATCGCCCGGCTTGAGCCGGCCGATGAAGGCCTCCTCCACGTGACCGATCACGGCGCCGCGCACGAAGCGCACCGTCACCGAGCGGTTGGCCGTGATCGTGCCGATGTTGAAGCGGTGCAGGCGGGCGATCGCCTTGTCGAGCACCCGAAAACGGAAGGGTTCACCCGCAGCCGCGGGCTCCTCGCCCAGCTTGCCGCCGGGCTCCAGCCGGCAGCGCACCAGCTTGCGGTAGCGGGGATAGGCGCCCAGGCACTGCCCGCCGTGCTCGAGGAAGTCGAGGCACCACTGCCACTGGCTGTCGCCGAGCTCCCGGAAACTCCACGTGCTCCGCGCCGCCAGCAGCTCGCTCTGGGGCGCAAAGCCCGGACCGCAGGCCAGGCTGGTGAGGTGCTGCAGCAGCACATCGAGGGCCAGCTGGGGCGGCCGGCGCGTTTCCACCAGCCCCTCGCCCAGGCCCCGGCGCATGGCACTCACCTCCAGCAGCTCCAGGGCGTTGGTGGGCATGAACAGCACCTGCGACGTGCCTCCCGGGCTGTGAGCACTGCGGCCGGCCCGCTGCAGCAGTCGGGCCAGGTGCTTGGCGCTGCCGATCTGCACCACCCGCTCCACCGGCTGGAAATCCACCCCCAGATCCAGGGAGCTGGTGCACACCACCCAGCGCAGATCGCCTGCCTTCACGCCGGCCTCGATCGCCTCGCGCTCGGCGCGGTCGATGGAGCTGTGATGCAAGGCCAGGGCACCCTCCATCTCCGGGCAGGCGAAGCGCAGGCACTGGTGCCAGCGCTCGGCCTGGTTGCGGGTGTTGGTGAACAGCAGGGTGCTCACCGCCGGATCCAGCCCCGCCACCAGCTCCTCATACATGCGCAGGCCCAGGTGGCCGCCCCAGGGGAAGCCGTCGATCGAGTCGGGCAGCAGGCTGCTGATCGTGGTGGCCCGCTGGATGTTGGCGGTGACGATCCGGGGAGCGCCGGCACCGCAGCCCACCGCCGCCCGGGCCGCCTCCTCCAGGTTGCCGATCGTGGCGCTGATCGCCCAGGTGCGCAGCCCTGGCCGCAGCTGCCGCAGCCAGCTGAGGCAGAGCTCGGCCTGCACGCCGCGCTTGCTGCCCATCAGCTCATGCCACTCGTCGAGCACCACCGCCTGCAGCGCGCCGAACAGCTCCGGCGCCTTGCCATTGGCCAGCAGCAGGCTGAGCGATTCGGGCGTGGTGATCAGGATCTGGGGCGGGGAGCGCAGCTGCTTACCGCGCTCATGGCTGCTGGTGTCGCCGTTGCGGATCGCCAGCCGCAGGGGCCAGCCCATCGCCTCGATCGGTGCCTGGATGGCCAGCGCCAGGTCGCGGCTCAGGGCCCGCAGGGGGGTGAGGTAGAGCAGGCGCAGGCCGGCGGGCCGGGTACCGGGATGGTCTGATCTCCAGCCGGCTTCCGCGAGCAGCTCTGCGATCGGCCCCATCACGGCGGCGTAGGTCTTGCCGGAGCCGGTGGGCACCTGGATCAGGCCGCTCTCGCCAGCCAGATAGGCCTGCCAGGCCTGGCGCTGGAAGGCCATCGGCGTCCAGCCCTGCTGGGCGAACCAGGCTTCGATCGGAGCGAGGGCGAGGTCGGGGTTGATGGCGAGATCTGGTGCGCGATCTGGGGCGAGCCCGCCGCGGGCGCATTCATCGTGATCGATGGGCCACCGAGGTGTGAGGGGCCAGCCCCTACTCCAGCAGGGCCACCTCGGCGCACAGCCCCGGCCCGAAGGCCAGGGCCAGGCAGGGGCCCGGGGCCGCCGCCCGGCGCAGGCGATCGAGGATGAACAGCACCGTCGCCGACGACATGTTGCCGTGCTCCTGCAGCACGGCCTGGGAGACGGCGAGCTGGTGGGGTTCCAGCCCCAGAGCGGCGCCGCACACCTGCAGGATGCGGGGCCCGCCGGGGTGCATCGCCCAGGTGGCGATGTCCGCCACCTGGAGTCCCCTCGGCTGCAGCCAGCGCTCGAGCCAGGGACGCAGCTGGCTGCCCACCGCCTCCGGCACCCGGGACGAGAGGCCCATCTCGAAGCCGTGGTCACCGATCTGCCAGTGCATCAACGCCGCGGTGTGGGGGATCACGGTGGAACCGGAGGCGAGCAGGGTGAGGCCGGGGGCGGGGTGTGCGGGCCTGGCGGTGGCCACCAGGGCGGCGGCTCCATCCGCAAACAGGGCATTGGCCACCACCTTCTCCGGATCCCAGCCGTAATAGAGGTGCAGGCTGCACAGCTCCACGCAACACAGCAGCACCACCGCCTCGGCATCGGCCTCCACGAAGGCCTGGGCTACCCGCAAACCGTTCAGTGCGCCGTGGCAGCCCATAAAGCCCACGTGGGTGCGCTGCACCCCCGCATCCAGGCCCAGCTGGCTGATCAGCTCCAGATCCACGCCCGGTGCCTGGAAGCCGGTGCAGCTCACCGTGATCAGATGGGTGATCCGGGAGGCCGCCATCGCCGCGTCGGCCAGGGCACCGCGCACCGCCGCCAGGGCCAGGGGAGGTGCATGGCGGGCGAAGGCGGCCATGCGCGCCGCCGTTGTGGGGCTCTGGCTGCCATAGAACGGCAACCGCTCGCCCAGCGGCAGCTGGGCGGCGTTGGGCGGGGCGAGCACGCTGCCCCGCTGGTGCACCTGGGTGCGGCGCTGGATCCGTTGCAGCAGCGCGGCCCTGCTGCCGCTGGCCCCACTCACCCGTTCGGCAAGGGCGATGGCATCGGCCTGGCTCACCTGGTGGCCCGGAAGGGCGGTGCCGAGGCCGCGGATCGTCAGGGGCATGGCAGCACCGGGCGGGTGGGAAGGGCCACGTGGTTGAGCTGGCCCACCAGCCCTTCGGCCAGGGCCGGCAGCCTCTGGCTGAGGGCAAAGGCCAGGGCGGTGGCACCCGGCTGGCGCAGCACCATGGCCAGGCCGCGGCAGAGCCGCTGGCGGCGGCCCACCTGCCGCTGCAGCACCCGCTCCCAGCGGCGCTCCAGGGCCGGACTCCAGCCCGCAAGCCCTTCCAGCACCAGGGGGGCGGCGGCGGCGCCGGCCGTGAGCGCCCAGGCCATGCCCTCGCCCGTGAACGGCTCCACATAGCCCGCCGCATCCCCCAGCACCAGGAAACGCTCCCCCGCTACCACCGAGGCCCGGCGGGTGAGGGCGGGGGTGAGCTGCCAGTCTGCCTGCTCCAGCCCCGCCGGAATGGCAAAGCCGGCGCTGGTGAGCACAGCCCGGGCCGCAGCGGCGGCGCCCCCGCTGCCGGGCCCTGTTTGGGCCCGCAGGGCCTGGCGATCGAAGGCGGCCGCCAGGTTGAGCTGGCCATCCTCCCGCCGCACCAGCCCCACGTAGCCCTGCCGCGCGATGGCCATGTGGATGCTGCCGGCCGGATAGGCCGCCTCCGGTGCCGCCAGCACACAGCCCGCGCCGATCCGGGCCTGCTGCTGCACCACCGGCACACCGGCCTCGGCGGCGGGCAGGCAGTGGTGGGTCAGGCCCGCGGCCACCAGCACCACCCCGGCGCGCACCGCCAGGGCCCCGGGGCAGCCGCGCTGCTGCAGGGTCACCGTCCGTGCCGTGGCGTCGGCCGGGCCCAGCCGGGCGGTGGTGCTGGCGCGGAAGTGGGCGCCGGCATCGATGGCAGCCTGCACCAGCGCCTGGTCGAACCGCTCCCGGGAGAGGGCGCGGCCACCGGGGAGAGCGAGCGTGGCGCGCTCTCCCCGGTGGCCCAGCTGCAGCCGCCGCAGGGGCACTCCGCCCTGGCTCTCGACCAGCCCGCCCGCCCCCGCCGCCGCCAGCACCGCCTGGGCCTGGGCATTAAGGCAGCAGCCGCACACCTTCCAGCGGGGAAAGGCCCGCTTCTCCACCAGCAGCACCCGCACCCCCTGGCGGGCGAGCTGCAGGGCTGCCAGTGCTCCTGCCGGACCTGCCCCCACCACTACGGCCTGCCAGTCTTCTGGGGTGGCTCCCAGGCTGGGGCTCTCGCGCATCGGCTGGAGCTCCTGCATCGCGTGGCGCTCCCGCCCGATCAAGGGCGCTCCCATAGCAGAAGGTAACGCTCGGGCCAGCAGCGTTGCAGCGCCGCCCCCGCCAGGCCGGCCCGCTCGGCCATGGCCAGCACCTCAGCCGGTTGGAAGGCCGCCCGCACCGACAGGGGCCCATCGGTGTGCACCACCCAGGAACGGCTGAGCAGGCGGGTGCCCGCCCAGGCGAGGGCGTAGCCCAGCCGGCTGCGGATCAGGTCATTCACCAGCACCAGGTGGCGGGCCCGCTGGGCCATCAGCGTCAGCAGGCGCTCGGCATCGGCGTCGGGGAGGTGGTGCAGAAACAGGGAGCAGAACACCACGTCTGCTCGATCCGCCGCGGTGGGCGTTGATAGGGCATCGGCCGTGAAGAATCTCACCGGCGCGCCTCGCCGCTGGGCATTGGCCTGGGCGATCCGCACCGCCTCCGGGTTGAGGTCGCAGGCGCGCATCTCCAGGGCCAGGCCACGGCGCCGGGCCATCAGGGCCAGATCGATGGCGGTGTCGCCACCACCGCAGGCCAGTTCCAGCACCTGCAGCGGCACCCCGGGGCGGCGCCGGGCCAGGAGCTCGATCGGCGCCAGCAGGCTTCCGGCCAGGCCGCTGATGCCGTTGATGCGCCGCAGTCCGGCCAGGGCACGGGCGTGTTCGGCGGGATCCAGCCCCGGCTGATCCATCACTTCGGGCTGGCGATCGCGCCGCTGCAGGCCCTCGCCCGTAGGCATGGGTGGGGGCATGGACGCGGCCGGGGAAGTGACCCCATGATGATGAGCTGGATCCGGGTTGGCGCTCAGGGCTCCAGCAGGGCCAGGGCGGTGGCCAGGCTGTCGGCTTCGCTGGCGGGCTTATCGCGCCGCCAGCGGGTGATGCGCGGGAAGCGCACGGCGATGCCGCTCTTGTGGCGCGTGGAGCGCTGAATGCCCTCGAAGGCCAGCTCGAACACCTGCAGCGGCTGTACCGCCCGCACTGGACCGAAGCGCTCGGTGGTGTGGCTGCGGATCCAGCGATCCAGCGCCGTGATCTCACCGTCATCGAGGCCGGAGTAGGCCTTGGCGAAGCTCACCAGCTGCCCTTCGCCATCGGGCCCAGGTGGGCGATCCCATAGCCCGAAGGTGTAGTCGGTGAACAGGTTGGCGCGGCGGCCGCTGCCGGCCTGGGCATAAAGCAGCACGGCATCGAGCGTGTAGGGGTCGCGCTTGTGCTTCCACCAGTGGCCTCGCTTGCGCCCTGCCAGGTAGGGCGATTCGAGATCCTTGAGCATCAGGCCCTCGGCGCTGGCGGCGGCAGCCTGCTGGCGCAGGGGCTCGAGCTGCTCCCAGCTCTCCAGCGCCAGCCGGGGGGAAAGGCGCAGGAGCCCGGCGTCCGGCGTGGGTGTCGCCTGCGGCAGCGGCTGGATCAGTGCCTCCAGGGCGGCGCGGCGCTGGCTCAGGGGCCTGAGGCGGCAGTCGTCGCCACCCAGCTCCAGCAGGTCGTAGGCCACGAACGCCGCTGGACATTCGCCCAGCAGCTTCCGGCCCGGTGCCTTGCGACCCAGGCGCCGCTGCAGCTGGGCGAAGGGGGCTGGCTGGGCGGCTTCGGGGGGCCAGACCAGGATCTCGCCGTCGAGCACCGTGCCGTTCGGCAGGGCGGCGGCGGCGGCGAGCAGCTCGGGGAAGGCGGCATTGATCAGCTCCTCGCCGCGGCTCCAGAGAAAGGCCTGGCCGGCGCGGCGGATCAGCTGGCCGCGGATGCCGTCGAATTTCCACTCCACCAGCCAGGCGCTGGAAGGGCCGCTCAGGGGAGCCGCCGCCGGATCGCCGCTGGCCTCCCGCTCCAGTGGCGAGGCCAGAAAGAAGGGATAGGGGCGGCTGGGCACCGCCTCCTTCTGTGCGGCGGGGGCCAGTAGGGCCTGGTAGGCCTCGGCACTGGGGCGGAAGCCGCCCATCAGCCGGTGCTGCAGCAGTGCCTCCTCGAGGCCGCTGAGCTGGGCCAGGGCCCGCAGCACCAGTCCCTGGCCCACCCCCACCCGCAGGCCGCCGGTGAGCAGCTTGTTGGCCACCAGCAGTTCGGCCGGGTCGAGCCCCTGCCACAGCCGGCGCACCGCTTCGGCCTGCTCGGCTCCGTCGAGGGCGGCGGCGGCGGGCAGCAGCTGCTCCATCCAATGCTGCAGGGGTTGAATGGCTGGCTCTTGGGCGTGGGGAGATGCCGCGGCGGCGGGCTCCGCTGCCACCTGCAGCCAGAGCAGGGCGATCGTCTCGGCGGAATCGCCCACGTGGGCGTAGCAGTCGTCGAACAACCAGTCGGGCAGAGGGGAGCCCTCCAGGCAGATCTCGCGCAGGCGGCGGCCTGTGATCAGGCGGCGGCCCTGCTTGCCCAGCAGCACGTGCAGGGCCCAGGCGGCGTCGGCAGGCTCGCTCTCGCCGAAGAAGGCCACCAGGGCCGCCACCCGGCCGTTGGCGCCGCTGCTGGCGTCGAGGGCTCTGTAGAGGGCGGCGAAGCGGCGCATGGGAGGCCAGGCTGGCACGGCTTGCCGACTGCCGGCCGATCCGCTTCAGGGCTGACACCGCCACGGTCACCGTCTACGCCACCGCCACCGCCACCGCCACCGCCACCGCCATCGCCA
>JBBASO010000061.1:0-14271 GCA_040399265.1 Prochlorococcaceae cyanobacterium | reverse complement strand
GGTTGCGACCCTGCTGGATGCCCCGGTCGCTGGCGACGTCATGGCGATGCCCGTTGGTAATCAAGGCGCTGGATGCGGCGGAGCTCTCCTGCCTTGACTGATTCTCGGGAATCCGCAACAGGCCCAGCACCAGCGACACAGCTCTTCACCGCCGCTGGCAGCCGATCAGGGGCGCAGCACCCAGGCGATCACCAGACCAAGCGTGATCCAGCGCAGCCCCTGCCAGAACAGGCGGCCAAACCGCTCCGGTGGATGCAGCTCCTGCGGCAGGGGATCGAGCAGGCGCTGAGCGACCGCCAGGCGCTGGCGCTGGCGGCGGCCCGCAACCCCGCCGCTGTGCACGGCCAAGGCGGCCTGGGTGAACACGGCATCGAGGCGATGCAGCAGGCGCACGGGCCGGTGCGGTTGCCGCCGGAGCCGGAATCGGGTCACAGAGGCACAGGCACGATCGTCGCCAGCCAGGATGACCCAGTTGCCGCAGTCCAGTCCAGTGGAGGCACATCTGACGCCACCGTCAGCAACAGCGGAAGAGACCGGCCAGCCAACAACCGGCAAGCCAGCAACCAGCCAGCCAGCAGCCGTCCAGCCCTCGGCCTGGCCGGCAGGGGCGGCGGAGCTGGCGGTGGAGCTGCAGCGCCAGCTCAGCATCAGCGACCGCGACTGGCACGCGCTCAAGGGCCAGCGGGCCCGCCGCGGAGCCGAGCAGCTGGCAGCATCCCTGGTGCTCCTGCTCAACAGCGATTCGCCACACCGTCGTGAACCCAGTGCCGCCCGCCGTGATGCGATCGCCCTGGTGGAACACGCCCTCAGCTGGTTGCGGGCCGAGATCAGCGACCCGGGTTGTCCGAGCCACCACCGGCAAGGGCAGGCAACCGGAGCCGACCCGGCCGCCGCGGACGGCTGACTGCGAGCTGAAGCCGATTGCCGCGGCTGCTCCAGCGCACGTCGTCAAAGCAGTGGTGGATTAGGAACAGGCCACGGCCACCGAGGGCATCGAGGCGCTCGGGCAGACCGGCCTGACGTGTCTCGACAGGCACGCCCGGCCCCTCATCCTGCACCTGCCAGATCAGCCATCGCGGCGTTTCAATCCGCCGGATCCTCAGGCACTTGGCGGGATCACCGCCATTGCCGTGGCGCACCGCATTCACCAAAGCCTCCTGAAGACCAAGCTGGAGCCGGGCCTGCAACTGCAGGCAGCCGACCGGTTCCAACAGCAACTCAACCAGCGGGCTGAGCTGCAGGGTGGAAGGGGTGATGAAATCCGACCAGCGCAGCGTCATGCAGACGACTCTTCAGCGGTCGACTCGACCCTAGGCCGGCACGGTCTCTCAGCGCTGGATGCGCTGCCGCAGCGCCGGATGATTGAGCAGGGCATCCATCAGGCGCACGCCCCGCAGCTGGTTGACCAGGGGCATGTGTCCTTCAGGCGCGTCGATGCGCCAGTCGAAGGAGGCGGGATAGCGCGTCCACTGGGTGCCGTTCTTCCAACCCAGCTTGGGCCAGAGCTGCTCCCAGCGGCCATTGCAGGCCGCAAGCAGGCGACCCTGCACGGAAAACCCGAAACGGCCACGGGAATAGCAGACCCACAGACGGTCGAGCGATTCCAGGTCTGCGGGGGGCATCGCCGGCACTTCGCTGTAGTACACGTAACCGCGTCGCACCGCCTCTTCACCGGCCAGCTGCCGCAGGATGGCACTGGTCAGGCGATCCGCCGCTTCGAACTGTTGCAAGGCCAGCTGGCGCTGCAGGGGGGCGTAATCGATCGAGCAGGCGCTGGGGGTGGCGAGCCATCCTTCGGGATAGGCGGCCTCATGCGCGTCTCTGAACGCCCCCTCCGCTCCGACCAGCAGCTGGATCAGACAGCCCGCGGCCCAGTCGTCCTTGGTGGCGTCGCAGCGCACCAGACAGTCGGGGATCAGCGGTCGCAACACATCGGCCTGCTGCTCGAGCTGAGCCAGAAGTGAGCGCCGCTGACGCGCACTGGCGGCCTTGAAACGTTCCAGCAGGGCCTCAGGAGTGGCCGCTGCGGTGACCGGAGGACCGGAGAGCATGGAGAACCGGGCCGTATGAACCAGCGCTGGCCCACTATGTCAGGCGCTTGCGACTGGGTCGTGGCTCGGTTCAGCGGCCCTAGAGTCGCTTTTTTCCAGACGCGATGGGCGCCGCCATTCAGTTCTTCCGGGGCGTGGACGAGCCGGTCGTACCCGATATCCGACTCACCCGTTCGCGCGATGGGCGGACCGGTCAGGCCTTTTTCGTGTTTGAGGAGCCGCAGGCCCTGGCACCGGAGGCGATGGGCGACATCACCGGCATGTTCCTGGTCGACACGGAGGGTGAACTGGTGACCCGCGAGGTGAAGGCCCGTTTTGTGAACGGCAAGGCCAGTGCCCTGGAGGCGACCTACACCTGGAAGAGCCAGGCGGACTTCGAACGGTTCATGCGCTTCGCCGAGCGCTACGCCGAAAGCCATGACCTCGGCTTCTCCGGCAACCAGGGTGAGCCCGACGGCAGCGAGGACTGAACCCTTGACCTTCGGCCGCTGGCTGGGACTGGCAGGGCTGGTTGCGGCCCTGATGCTGCTCTGGAGCTTGCGCCAGAACCTCATTCTGGTGTTTGCAGCGATCGTGCTGGCCATGGCCCTCTGCACCCTGGTTGGTGTGGTGCGTCAGCGTCTGGGCTGCGGCCGCGGTATCGCCCTAGTGCTGTCGCTACTGCTGTTGGTGGTGGTGGTGGCCGTGATCGGCACAGCGATCATTCCTGCTTTTGTGGAGCAGTTCGGGGAACTGATCAGCAAGCTGCCGGCGGCGGCCAATGCCCTGCTCGATCTCCTGCGGGACTGGATGGGCAAAGCCACCCGAGCGTTGTACGGCTCCGGTGCCGGCGAACTCGGCTGGCTGCGCGATGGCTTGATCAAAAGCGGTGAAGCCCCGAACCTGGGTGGAGGAGCGCTGCGGTTGCTCGGCCTGGCAGGCGGCCTCGGCACCGGCTTGGTGCAGCTGCTGTTCGTGATCGCCGTGGCGCTGATGGTGGCCATCCAGCCCGAGCAGTACCGCGACGTGGCCGTGCTACTGGTGCCCTCCTTCTATCGGCGACGCTTCCGCAGTGTGTTGATCGCCTGTGGTGAGGCCCTGAGCGCCTGGATGGCAGGCGTGCTGATCAGCTCGATCTGCGTTGGTGCCCTCGCGGCGATCGGACTCTCACTGCTGGGCGTGAAGCTGGTGGCCGCCAACGCCGTACTGGCTGGGGTTCTCAATGTGATCCCGAATGTCGGCCCGACCCTCAGCACCGTGTTCCCGATGTCGGTGGCCCTGCTTGAGTCGCCCTGGAAAGCCCTGGCGGTGCTGGTGTTGTACGTCGCCGTACAGAACCTGGAGAGCTACCTGATCACCCCTTCGGTGATGCACCATCAGCTGCGCCTGCTGCCGGGGCTGACCCTCACCGCCCAGCTCGTCTCGACCCTGATCTTCGGGCCGCTTGGTCTGCTGCTGGCTCTACCGCTGGCTGTATGCCTCCAGGTGATCGTGCGGGAGGTGCTGATCCACGACATCCTCGACCCCTGGAAACGTCAGCGGAGTGTGCGGCCTTGAAAGCCCCAGGCGGAACCCAGATCGGCAGCCGCAGCCTGCTCGGCGCACTGGCCCTGGTGGTGCTCGGCCTGCTGGCCTGGGAGCTGCGCTGGGTGCTGCTGGTGCTGTTTGGTGCCGTGGTGCTGGCGGTCGCACTGGATGTACCCACCACGCTGCTGATGCGGCGCTGCCGGCTGAAGCGCCCAGCGGCGCTGCTGCTGGTGCTACTGCTGCTGATCAGCCTGGGCCTTGGGCTGGCCCAGGTGTTGTTGCCTGAACTGGCCGAACAGGTGCGACAACTGGGCCTGCTGATTCCGGCCGTGGCAGCACGGCTGGCCGAACTGAGTGGCCGGGTGAATTGGCTGCCCGACCTCAATGCCAGTGTGTCCAGTCTCGGCAACTGGGAGAAGCTGCAGCCGATCGGTGGACAGCTGCTCGGCCTGGCCGGCGGCGCCGCCAACAGCACGGTGCAGGTGCTGCTGATGGCCCTGCTGGCTGTGCTGTTCAGCCTCGATCCGGCCAGCCATCGCCAGCTGATGATCTCCCTGACGCCCCGCTTCTGGCGTAGGCGCATGGCAGCCCTGCTCGATGAGTGCCGGGAAGCGCTCGGCGGCTGGCTGGCGGGAATGACGCTTTCAGCAATCACGGTCTTCCTGCTCACCTGGGGAGGACTGGCCCTGCTGGGGGTACCACTGGCCCTGCTAAGCGCCCTGGTGTGCGGGCTGCTCACGTTTGTCCCGACCATCGGGCCCACGGCCGCCACTCTGCTGCCGCTGGCGGTGGCCCTGCTGGTCTCCCCCGCCACAGTGCTGAAAGTGCTGGTGCTGAGGATGGTGCTGCAGAATGGCGAGGCGTTCGTGCTCACGCCGCTGCTGCTGCGCCGCACCGTGAATCTGTTACCCACCGTCGCCCTGATGGCACAGCTGAGTCTGGGTGCGCTGCTGGGGCTGCCGGGATTGCTGCTGGCCCTGCCGTTGGTGGTGGTGCTGCAGGTGATCTGTGAGGAAGTGGTCGTGCGCGAGGTGATGGACCGCTGGCGCTGAGACATCCTCGGCGCGGGGGCCGACATACCCTGCTCAACCGTTTGGCTTGATGGCGTGGAGCTGGCCGAATCACCAGGCCAGGGCAATCAGCTGAACGATCAGCCAAGCAATCACCTGAGCATTCCCCTGGGCAGGAATCTCAGCAGTTGCCTGATCTTTCACCTAAGCAGTTGTCAGATCAGTTGGAAGATCAGTTGGAAGATCAATGATCTGGTTGAGCTTGTGGCAACGACGCAAGGCCGGTTTCAGCGATAGCGCCTGCAAAGACTGGGCTGAAACGCCAGAACTGCCACAGCGAGGGGGTGGCTCCGCAACAGAAAGATCAGCGCCGTAACGGTGGGATGGTCAAAGAGGAGCTGCAGATCTTCGCGGATATCCCAGAGCGCCAGAACTGCAAGCGAAAGGGGCAGCCAGAGGAGGCTCCGCCTGGATCGGGGCCGCAGTCCATCGCCATCGGGCTGGGTCATCATCGGCGGGAAAGCAGCGGCAGGAGTGTGGGCGCGATGCTGATGCTCGACCAAGCGCCGACGAGGATGCCAATGCTCAGAGCCACGGCGAACCAGAACAGCGTGCTGCCACCAAACAGGATCAGCGCGATCAGCGGCAGCAAGGTCGTCAGACTGGTGTAGACAGAACGGGTGAGGGTGGCCTGAACGGCGGCGTCAGCCTGATCAGACAATGTCTGGCCCTGCAAGGACTTCCGCTTCTCGCGGATTCGATCGAAGATCACCACCGTGTCGTTGACCGAATAACCGGCGATCGTTAGCAGGGCCACAGCAAACAGGCTGTTCACCTCCACCCCAACCAACAGGCCCAGCCAGGCGAACACCCCACAGGTGATCAGCACGTCGTGGGCGAGAGCGAGCAGCGCCAGCACCGCATAGATCCTGTCGTAGCGGAAGGTGATGTAGAGGGCAATGCCAATAAAACTGACCAGCAGGGAGATCAAGCTGGAACGGAGCAGCTGATCTCCGAGGGTGGGGCCGATGGTCTCGACCGACAGCCCACCACTGACGAGATCACCGACGCTGGAGCGCAGTTGTTCCACCAACGCCTGACCCTGGGCAGCGGTGAGTGTGGGGAGGCGCAGTGTCACCTGTCGGCCATTTTCGAGCAACTGGGCCGTCACCCCGCGCAGATCCGGAGGTGCCCCCTGTCTATCGCCAGGGAGGGTGACCGCGCGCACGGCCTGCTCCAGCTGCGTCACCGTGAGGGGGGCGCAGGCGCCGGGCTCGCAGGAGCGGGTGAGCTCGATCTGGGTGCCGCCAGTGAAATCGAGGCCTGGCCGCAACGGAGCGCCGATCGCCGGTGAAAGCGAGCTGGCGACCAGGCCGACCACACTGAGCAACAACGCCAGGCCGGAGATGGCCCAGAGCAGGCGCCGGTGGCGGTTCACCCGAAACGTCAGCAGGGAGGAGAGGGAGGGCATCGGGTCAGCTCGTCAGACCGGCGTGGGCAGTTCAGCCCTGGAAAGGAAATAGGCGGGGCGGCGCAGGCCTGGATAACTCATCAGCAGCCTCAGCAGGGTGCGGGTGCAGGTGAGCGCACTGAACAGGCTCAGCAGCACGCCGATACCAAGGGTGACCGCAAAACCCTTCACCAAACCGGTGCCCAGAGAGAACAGAGCCACACAGCTGATCAAGGTGGTGAGCTGACCATCCAGGATCGAGGAGAAGGCCAGCGAGAAGCCGGTGTCGATGGAGCGGATCAGGGTGTTTCCCTCCCTGAGCTCCTCCTTGATCCGCTCGAAGATCAGCACGTTGGCATCCACCGCCATACCGAGAGAGAGGATGAAACCAGCGATGCCAGGCAGGGTGAGCGTGACCGGAATCAGGGCGTACACCGCCAGGTTGAAGAGCGCATAAAGACTGAGCGCCAAAACAGCCACAACACCGGCGAGGCGGTAGGTGAGCACCATGAACAGGGCGACCAGTGCCAGCCCGGAGAGGGCAGCCACCAGGCTGGTGCGCACATTCTCAGCCCCCAGGGATGGGCCGACCGTGCGCACCTCCAGCACCTCAACCGGCAAGGGGAGGGAGCCACCACGAAGCTGCACCTCCAGCTCGCGAGATTCCTCCGCCGAGAAATTGCCGGTGATGCTGGCCGAGCCACCGGTGATACCGGCGGCGCGAAACTCAGGGCCGACACTGGCTTCGCTGATCGAGCGACCATCGAGCACGATTCCCAGCAGGCGGGGGGTGCCGGCAATCGACTGGGTGAGGCGCGCGAAGGCCTCGCCGCCTGGGCGGGTGAAGGAGAGGGTCACCTCCCAGCCGCTGCCGCTCTGCTGTTGCTGACGCCCGGCGGTGGTGAGGTCCTTGCCGGTGAGCGCTGCAGGCTCGTAGAGATCGACGATGCGTCGATTCACGGTCTCCAGCAACAGACGGAGCTGCTCGGCCTCATCGGCTCCGGCCGGCACCGTGACACCCAGCTCGCGCAACGAACGGGCAAGGTCTTCAGCCTTGAAGGACGGAGCCGGCTGCTGGTCGGGTTCGGCGCTGTTGCGCGCCTGCTTGCCGGCCAGCACAGCCTGGGCCTGGCGCTTGAGGGCGAGCAGACCGCGCATCTGCTGTTCGGTGCCGTTCTTCTGGGCACGGAATTCGAGCAGGGCCGTGGTGCCCAACACCCTGGCGGCGCGGCTGGGATCCTGCTCACCGGGCAGTTGCAGCACCAGCTGGTCGGTGCCGACCGTCTGGAGAGTGGATTCGGCCACGCCCAAGCCGTTGATGCGCCGATCGAGCACCTCTTTCACCGCTTCAAGCTGCTCCCGCTCCACCCTTTTGATGGTGCCCGCAGGCAGCACCTGCAGGGTGAGCTGACTGCCACCGCGCAGGTCTAGTCCAAGTTGCAGCGGGAACTGCACCAGCAGCACCCCGGCGGCGATCGCCAGGGCAAGGATCAGGGCAAACCACCCCTGTTGACGTGCCATCAGGTTGCTCTCATCATTCGAGGTCGGTCGCCGTCAGACCTGGCCGGCCTTGAGGGCCTGGGCCGCCGCCACGATCTGGTGGGGCTGGATGATCGTCAGGTTTTCGAGGGTGCCGTTGTACGGCGTGGGGATGTCCTGGGAGGAAAGGCGCACCGGCCGGGCATCGAGATCATCGAAGCACTGCTCGGTGATCAGGGCCATCAGCTCGGCGCCGATCCCACCGGTCTTCATGCATTCCTCCACGATCACAACCTTGTGGGTCTTGCGGATCGAGGCCCGGATCGTCTCCATGTCGAAGGGCTTGAGGCTCACCAGATCGATCAACTCCACATCGACCCCTTCCGCCTCCAGCTGCTGCACGGCCTTGAGGCAATGGTGACGCATGCGCGAATAGGTGAGCATGGTCACATCCTTGCCCTCCCGCACCACCTCGGCCTGATCGAGCGCACAGATGTAATCGCCTTCGGGGATGTCTTCGGAGAGGTTGTAGAGCAGCACGTGCTCGAAGAACAGCACCGGGTTGTTGTCGCGGATTGCGGCCTTCATCAGGCCCTTGGCATTGGTGGGGGTGCTGACAGCCACGATCTTGATGCCTGGCACAGCGTGGAAGTAGGCCTCCAGCCGCTGGCTGTGCTCAGCGCCGAGCTGACGGCCCACACCACCGGGCCCGCGCACCACGGCAGGAATGGTGAAGTTACCGCCGCTGGTGTAGCGCAACATCCCCATGTTGTTGGAGATCTGGTTGAAGGCGAGCAGCAGGAAGCCCATATTCATGCCCTCAACGATTGGCCGCAGGCCAGTCATGGCAGCGCCCACCGCCATGCCGGTGAAGCCGTTTTCAGCGATCGGAGTGTCGAGAACCCGCAGCTCGCCGTACTTCTCGTACAGATCCTTGGTGACCTTGTAGGAACCGCCGTACTGGCCCACGTCCTCCCCCATCACGCAGACGTAGGGGTCGCGTGCCATCTCTTCGTCGATGGCCTCGCGGAGGGCATTGAACAGCAGCGTTTCAGCCACGCGTGACAGGCACCATGGCCCGCCAACCTATCTCAGCCGCCGGCAGCGAAGGTGCTGAGGATCAGCACGGAAAGCAGCATCCCCGGCAGCAGCAAGGTAACCAGCAGGCCCAGGTCGTGGAGCGTCATCTTGGAAGCTTAAGTCGATTCGGGCTTGTTGGCGGGCTCCGGTGACGATCCAGGCACCAGGCTGCGCAGGAACACCATGGCGAGGCCCAGAGCGATGAAGGCGAAGCTGAAGGTGGCCAGGAAGGCCATGCCCACGATCAAGGTCTTCAGGGCCGTGGCGATGCTCTGGGCGATGGTCGAGCTGTAGTGGGGAGGGTGCAGGGCGTAATGAAGCACCACACGGCGGCTCAGCCCCAGGCTCAGCCAAGCCAGCAGGGCGGCGGTGAGGGCGCCGGAGAGAAAACTGAGCGGCCCCTTGCGGCGCGGTGGCGCGGCGCTGTCGCCGGAGGCTGACGAACTGGGGGGAAGGGTGTCGGTCACGGCTCCAGTGTGACGCCGCCTGCACGACAGGCACAGCACCAGCTCTCAAAGCCGGCCTCTGCCAGGGCTGGAGCCAGCTCGGCCTGGGCAGCCCAGGCCTGATCCAGGGTGCGGAACAGGGCGAACAGGCTTGGACCCGATCCGCTCATCGCCAACGCCAGAGGTTGCGTCAGCCCGCTCAGCAGGGTCAGCCCATCGCGCACGCTGGCCTGCTCCGGCTCCACCACGGCCTGCAGATCGTTGCGGAGCGGCGGCAGGGGGCCCCTGGCAGCGAGGGCGCCCAGCAACGGGCTCTGGCGAAGGGCCTGGCGCCGCTGCTCGAAGGCGGTCTCGCCCTCGAGGTAGCCCGCTCCATTGAGCTCGCGGCACCGGCCGTAGGCCCAGGGGGTGCTGACGCTGGCCTGGGGGTGCTTGAGCAGCAGCACCGCCAGCGGGGGAGAGGGTGGCGGCACTGGCTCAAGCACCTCACCCCGGCCGAAACAGAGCTGGGTGCCGCCAGCCAGGCAGAACGGCATGTCCGAACCAAGCCGGGCAGCCAGGGCCTGCAGCTCCGCCGATGCCAATCCAAGCCCCCACAGCGCATTCAGCCCCACCAGCGCCGCCGCACCGTCGCTGGAGCCCCCGGCCAGACCGGCCCCTACGGGAATGCGTTTGTCGAGCACGATCCGCGCCCCCAGCTCCGGCAGCGCCGCGCGCTCCCGCAGCAGCTCCGCAGCGCGCACGATCAGGTTCCTGCCGTCGGTGGGTAGATCGGGGTGGTTGCTGTGCAGCGTGATGCGTCCATCGGCCGTGGGGCTGAGGAGCAGCTGATCGCAGAGATCGATCGCCTGCATCACCATCGCCAACTCGTGGTAGCCATCGGAGCGCAGCCCCAGCACCTCCAGATGCAGGTTGATCTTGGCCGGTGCGACGACGCGGAATTCAGGCATCGGTGACCGGAGGAAGCGGTGTGATGCGATTCAAGCCCGCCGCCAGCGCCACCCAGGCGGCCGGCGCCAGCTCCTGGGGCCGCTGCTGCAGCTCGATGCCGGCACCGGCAGCCAGTGCCACCAGTGCCTCGGCGGGCGCCAGGCCGGCGAGGGTGTTGCGCAGCATCTTGCGCCGGGCCGCAAAGCAGCGGCGCAGCAGCTGCTCCACCCGCCGCGCCAGGGCCGGATCGAGCCGCCGCTCCGCCGGCAGCGGTTCGATGCTGATCACCTCCGACTGCACTTTCGGCGGCGGTTGAAAGCAGCGCGGCGGCACCGGGCAGACCAGGCGGCAATCGCCCAGCAGCTGCAGGCGCACACTCAGGGCGGAGTAGGCACTGCTGCCAGGGCTGCAACGGATCCGCTCCCCCACCTCCTGCTGCACCAGCAGCACCAGGCGGCGGTAGGCGGTGGCGGCGGGCCGGTCGAGGCGGCCGACCAGCCGCTCCAGCAATGGACCAGTGATGTTGTAAGGGATGTTCGCCACCACCTTGTCGGCCGGGGGGAGGGGCACCTCCAGGGCATCGCCGGCCACCAGGGTGAAACGGGGGTCGGCGGCAAAACGCTGCTGCAGGCCCGCCAGCAGATCCCGGTCGAGTTCCACAACCGCCAGAGCGGCGAGGGGGCTGCGCAGCAACCGCTCGGTGAGAGCACCGCGCCCGGGGCCGATCTCCAGCACATGCTCATCGCTTTGGAGATCAGCTGCCGCCACGATCCGATCCAGCACGCTCTGGTCCACCAGCCAGTGCTGACCGAAGCGCTTGCGTGCCCGGTGGGCGGCAAAAGTCATGGCGGGGAGACCGGAGCCCTCCAGATTGCCTGGCGCCGCTAGAGCGGACGCAGTTCTGACCCTGGAGGGGGCGGCGATGGTGCGTTCTGTTGATCCATGGCGGTTGGCGGGCAGCGCGAGCAGGGGCCTGCTGCTGCTGGGGGTGCTCAGCGGTGGGGCGGCTCGAGCCGGCAGCGCCACGGCCGAATCGATCTGGAATCAGGCCAACGCCCTCGAGCAGGCCCGCCAGCAGGTGCCGGCCGGGGCGACGGTGACCCGCGAGATCTGCAGCGAAATCGAGGTGGGAATGAGCCCCCGCTACCGCTGCAGTGTGGAGTGGCAGCCGGCACCTGCCGCCGCATCAGAAGCAAACCCGGATCCAGCGAACGGCACCCCGCCGGGGCGGTAGGGGCACGAGTGCAACCACGAAGTCCAGCGGTCGCAGGGCATCGCCGGGGTGGAGGGCGAGCCAGCACTGCCAGGCCCGGTCGAGGCGTCGCCGCTGGCCGCGCTGCAGAGCGGCCACGCCCCAGCCATCGAGGCCGCTGCGACGCCCCTTCACCTCCACGAGCAGCAGCCGCTGCTGCTTTTCGAGCACCAGATCGAGTTCGCCCCAGCGGCAGCGCCAGTTGCGGGCCCGCAGCTGCCAGCCGCGGCTGCGCAACAGCCGCAGGGCCCGCTGTTCGGCCCAACCGCCCGCCAATCGTGGATGAACCAAGAGCCCGGCCCCGCGGCGCCTGCCTAGGGTTGCCCCATCGCACCCCGGCCGACCTGCCGATGCCTCGTCCTTCGCGCACCCCGGCACTCCTGCTGCCCCTGCTGCTGCTGCCCCTGCTGCTGCCGCTGTTGCTGCTCAGTCCGGTGCTGCCGGCGGCAGCGGCCGTGGATGTGGCCAAGCAGGTGCTGATCGGCGCCGACTACTCAGGCCAGGATCTGCGCGGCGCCACCTTCAATCTCACCAACCTGCGCGACGCCGACTTCTCCGGTGCCGATCTGCAGGGAGCGAGCCTGTTCGGCGCCAAGCTCCAGGACGCTGATCTGAGCAACACCAACCTGCGCGAGGCCACCCTCGATTCGGCGGTGTTCAACGGCACCGACCTCACCAACGCTGTGCTGGAGGACGCCTTCGCCTTCAACACCCGCTTTGAGGGGGTGACGATCACCGGCGCCGACTTCACCAACGTGCCGCTGCGCGGCGATGCGCTCAAGGCCCTCTGTGGCGCGGCGGAGGGCACCAATCCGATCACCGGCCGCGACACGCGCGCCACGTTGGGTTGCAGTTGAGATGAGCTTTGATCCCCGCAGCCTCGAGCGCCTGCGCGAACTGGGTCGCAGCCTGCCCAAGCCCCTGCCGAAACCGGAGCCGAAAGCCGCCCCTCGGTCCACCGAACCCCGGCACAGGCTGGAGACGGAGACCGACCCCGAGCAGTTGTTCCGGGAGCTGATGCAGGCCAGCACCGACGGCACGGTGCCGCCGCATCTGATGGAGAGGCTGCGCGAGGTGGAGGGCAAGGGCAGCGAGCGGCGCACGCTGCCAGCCGATCCGCCCCCCGAGGGTGCACCATCGCAGCCGCAACGCCAGCGCCAGGTAGCCATCGGCAAACCCGACGCGAAGCTGGCGGCGGCCCATGGAGATCTCTACACCGCCTTTCAGCAGCTGCTGCTGGAAGACGAGGAAGAGCTGTGAAGCACTGCTGGGGGCCGGGCCTGGCCCTGGGCCTGATCGTCAGCACCCCAGCCCTGGCGGCCGACGCGCCGATTCGGGCACCCGCCAGCCAGCCAGCAGCCAGCGGGCTCAGCGAGAAGGAGAGCTTCATGCTGATGTTCGGCAAGGGCAACGGCGCCATGCGGCTGCTGTGCAGGCTCGAACGCGACGGTGTGATCACTGCCGCCACCCGCCGGGACTACGCCGCCCGGCTCGAGCAGTTGCTGGGCGAGGCGGCCGACAGCGACAGCGACCGTCGCAACCTGCGCACCGGCCGGGCCTTCGCCGAAGGGCGCAGCGCCTTGTGCCCGCAACCGTAGGCTGGATCTGGTTTCTGCTTGCCCATGACCATCCGCATCGGCATCAACGGCTTCGGCCGCATCGGTCGCCTCGCCTTCCGCCGCGCCTGCAGCGTCGCCGACGTGGAGGTGGTGGCGATCAACGACCTGATCGATGTGGAATACCTGGCCTACATGCTCCGCTACGACTCCACCCATGGCCGCTTCCAGGGCGAGGTGGCGGTGGAGAACGGCCAGCTGGTGGTGAACGGCAAGCCGATCCGCATCACCGCCGAGCGCGACCCGAACAACCTCAACTGGGGGGATGTGGGAGCTGATTACGTGCTGGAGAGCACCGGCTTCTTCCTCACCGACGAAACGGCCCGCGCCCACATCAACGCCGGCGCCAGGCGGGTGGTGATGAGCGCCCCCTCCAAGGACGCCACGCCGATGTTCGTGATGGGCGTGAACCACACCACCTACGCGGGGCAGGACGTTGTGTCGAACGCCAGCTGCACCACCAACTGCCTGGCGCCGCTGGCCAAGGTGGTGCACGACAACTTCGGCATCGTGAGCGGGCTGATGACCACGGTGCACGCCACCACCGCCACCCAGAAAACGGTGGACGGCCCCTCGGTGAAGGACTGGCGCGGCGGCCGTGGCGCGGGACAGAACATCATCCCCAGCTCCACCGGCGCCGCCAAGGCGGTGGGCAAGGTGATCCCGGAGCTGAATGGCAAGCTCACCGGCATGGCCTTCCGCGTGCCCACCCCCGATGTGTCGGTGGTGGACCTCACGGTGAACCTGGCCAAGCCCACCAGCTACGAGCAGATCAAGGCGGCGATGAAGGCCGCCAGCGAGGGGCCGATGGCCGGCATCCTCGGCTATACGGAAGACGAAGTGGTGAGCAACGACTTCCTGGGCGAAAGCTGCACCTCGGTGTTTGATGCCAATGCCGGCATCGCCCTCACCGACACCTTCGTGAAGCTGGTGGCCTGGTACGACAACGAGTGGGGCTACAGCTGCAAGTGCATCGACCTGATCTGCTACATGGCCACGGTCGACTGACGGGTGGCCTAGGTCGCTGGTGACGACAGCGAGCGCGTGAGGGCTTCGGCTACGACGGTCTGGATCTGAATGCCCAGGTCTTGACGCGCCCAATCTTCCGAGATCAGTTCCGTTTGCTGTAGCACCAGGTCGATGGCGGCGGCTTCCTGATCAGGCGGATACTTGTAGCGTTTGAGCAGTGCCTTGATCATCGTTCGCAGTCGTGCCCGAACGTTTTCCTTGTATTGCCAATCGATGCTGAGGTTGCCCCTGAGTTTTTCTGCCAGTTCTCTCGCCATCTTCATCAACACCTCATCGCCCATCAGATCGTGGGCAGATTGGTTGTTCGCCAGTGCGTCGTAGAAGGCAACCTCGGCAGTTGACAGTCCCATTGCCGCAACCTTCTCTGCCTCATCACGGAACTGCTTTGCCATCGCAATCAGTTCTTCGATCACCTGTGCCGC
>JBBASO010000060.1:1965-14539 GCA_040399265.1 Prochlorococcaceae cyanobacterium | reverse complement strand
CTCCGCAGCATGCCCCTACGGCTCGCACTAGCAAGGGCTGACGCAAGGCTCGCTGGGCTCGCCCCTGGCTAGTGCTCACCTTTGGGGCGCTTGGTCGGTGTTCTCCGCACCACCCCAGCCATGGCCACTCCCCAAGGCCCCGTCTGTGAAGTCCGCCTGCTTGTGGTTCACCGCTATCAGCCCGGCGTTCAGAAGCTCGGCTCCACTCCCTGTGAGGTCGAGTTCTTTGGCCGCCGCGGTAAGCCCGTCAAGAAGATGCGGCTGATCCCTGCCGAGAAGGCGTTCGCCTTTGCCCGCAAGCTGCAGGGCACCCCCGGCTGCACCGTCTCGGTCTGCTGAGCCCCTCGGGCACTGGCCCGGCTGCCGGTTGGTAGCCGGGCTTTCGGTTGGACGCTCAAGCCGGCCTGAGCAGCTCAACACCTTCAGATGCGGCGAAGCGACGGTCAAAGCTGAGCACCGGCAGGGCACCGGTGCTGGCGGCCCGGGCCAGGATCAACTGATCGGCCAGATCACCGCCCAGGCGAAACTGCTCAAGGGCATCGATCACCGCGTCGATGTCATCCACCACCACGCCACGGGTGCGCACCAGTCGCTCCAGCAGCTGGTAGCGGGTTGCGCGCTCGAGATCGTAGCCCCGCAGTACCCAGGCCACCTCGGCCAGAACCACATCCGGCAGGTACACACCGCCGCTGGCGATGGCAGCGAGAAAGGCCTGCTCGGCGATCGGGGTCTGCTGCGGATCGTCGCCGATCAGCAGCCGAACCACCACGTTGGTGTCAAGCGTCCTCACCGCCAACCGCCATGGCAATGGCCTGGTCCATGTCGTCGGTGGTCATCACGCGATTCACCTTGGGGCGTTCCCGGAACAGATCCTCCGGCTCGTACTTGGAGGGCACCAGCACCAGCCGGCCGTGCCGGTCGATGGAGGCCTGCAACCTGGCTCCTGGCGCCAGGCCGAGAGCGTCCCGCAACTGCCGCGGAATGGTCAGCTGCCCTTTGCTGGTGAGCGTCACGGTGGCCATGGATCAAGTGTAAGACGATTCGCCTTACAGAGCAGGGCGAACTGGGGGCTGGAGCCGTCGCGGCGCCGCCGCACCCAGACGCCACGGCGAATCAGCTGGCTGTCCTGGGCACTGGCGCGCCGAGCGGCCACAACCACCCCATACCCCTTCTTCTGATTGCGCTGGGCACGGGAGCGGGCCTGGCTGGCGCTGGCGGCCGGCACCACCGTGGCGGTGGATCGGTTGCGCCAGAACACCAGAGTCCAGGCCTTCGCTCTACCGGCGAGATGAATCAGCGCCGCGGCGCTGCAGTTCTGGGGGTAGTGCCCTTGACCGCCCCCAGGTAGAGCTCGGCCGTACTCAGGGTCTGCAGGTTCACGGCTCGCCCGTGCTCGTGTCCGCTCGCCGGCACCGCAGCCGAATAGGGGCCGCTGCGCTGCTGGAACTGGGAGCTGTACAGCGGCTGGCGGCGCAGCTCCTCCATGGTGTCGCCATCGCTGAGAGCCACGCCATCGGCGCTGAGCGGCTGGCCCTTGCCGTCCACCGGCAGCAGCCGTTCGCGGCCATCCACGTCCCCCAGCTGGAAGTGGCCGCCGCACAGCGTCACGAAGCTGTCAAAAAAAGTGCCCCGCTCATCGCCGCCGATGCGGCCCTCGCCCTTGACGGCTGTGGTGCTGCGGGCGCCCCGTGCGGGCTGCGCTCGCCCTACCTCTTGCCAGGCTGGGAGCACCGCGAAGGGTCCGATGCTGCGCCTTCTGCTCAACCTGCTGTGGTTCCTGCTCGGCGGTGTGGTGATGGGCCTGGGCTGGTGGCTGGCCGGGCTGGTGGCGGCGATCACGATCGTCGGCATCCCCTGGGCCCGGGCCTGCTTTGTGATCGGCAACTACTCCTTCTGGCCCTTCGGGAACGAGGCGGTGAGCCGGCGGGAGCTCACCGGTCAGGGCGACATCGGCACCGGACCCTTCGGGCTGGTGGGCAACGTGATCTGGTTCCTGCTGGCCGGCTGGTGGCTGGCGATCGGCCACCTCAGCTCGGCCCTGGCCTGCTTCATCACGATCATCGGCATCCCCTTCGGCATCCAGCACATCAAGCTGGCGCTGATCGCCCTGGCCCCGATCGGCATGCAGGTGGTGCCGACCCGCCAGAGAAGCGGCTTGGGCAGCAGACCACCAGCGTGAAAAGCCAGTACGCTCTTGCCCCCTTTCCCTGGCAGAGCAGCGGCCATGGACAACTCCACCCCGCTCCGCGGTGGCGCCCGGTTGCTGGTGTTCCACCCGCGCCAGCTGGAGGACGCCCAGGCCCTGATCCGGGCCGTCAAGGCCAATCAGACGGTGGTGCTCAATGCCAGCGGTGCCGACGCCGGGGAGGCCCAGCGGCTGATTGACTTCGCCTGCGGCGGCATGGAGGCGATCGACGGCCACACCCACCGCATCGATGCCGAGACGTTCCTGTTCACCCCGGCCCGGGGGCGGGTGGAGCACTGGCCGCTGGCGGCCTGAGGTCTCAGCGCTGGTCCGCCCCAGCCGCACCAACATCGTCATCGACGACGCCCTGATGAAGCAGGCGATGCAGGCCAGTGGCGCCCGCAGCAAACGGGAAGCCATGGAGCTGGAACTGCGCACCCTGGTCAAGCTGCAGCAGCAAGAGCGAGGCCCAGCTGGAAGGCAGCGGCATCCCGCTGGTGCCTCCGGCTGCCATCACAGAGGCAATGGCCGTGGTGGGCGGCACTGCCTGGATGTTCTGCCGCGAGGAGTTGGCTGATGAGTTCGATCTGCTGGTGATCGATGAAGCGGGCCAGATGTCACAGGCCAACCTGCTGGTAATGGCTCGCTGCGCCCGATCCATTCTTCTGGTGGGCGACCAGCAGCAGCTCGCCCAGCCCTCCCAGGCCGATCACCCAGGAGATTCCGGCCTCTCATGCCTGGAGTATCTGATGCAAGGCGCCCATGTGGTGCCCGCGGATCGGGGCGTGTTTCTGGCCACCAGCTGGCGGATGGAGCCCTCGCTCACGGCGATGGTGTCGCAGCTCTTCTATGACGGCCGGCTCAGCGCCAACCCGGCCAACGCCAGCAACGCCGTCAGCTGGCGCCAGCCCTGCCTTGGCGCCACAGGGGAGCCGTTGCCGCCACAAGGCCTTGTGTTTGAAGCCGTGCAGCACAGCGGCTGCAGCGTGATGTGCGAGGCGGAGATCGACCGCATCGAGCAAATCGTCGATGCCCTGCTCGGCAGCAACTATTGCCACGCAGAAGCTGGAGGCGAGAAGCGGGGTGTGCTGGGGCCTGAGCAGATCCTGGTGACAGCTCCCTACAACGTGCAGGTGAATCGCTTGCAGCAGCGCCTCTCAGGCAAGGCGAGGGTTGGCACGGTGGACAGGTTCCAGGGTCAGGAGGCGCCGGTGGCGATCCATTCGCTCACGGCCAGTGACGGCATCGCCGCCCCACGGGGGTTGGGCTTCCTGCTGGAGCCCAATCGCCTTAACGTGGCCATCAGTCGGGCCCAATGCCTCTCGATCGTGGTGGGATCGCCAGGGCTCACCACAGGCATCGCCAGCACGGTGCAGGAAGCCGAGCAGATCAACCGACTTTGCCGGATTTGCCCATCCTCGCCGCACGCCTGAGATACCGCTTTGCAGCTCAGTCCCTGCCTGGCATCAGCTCACCTGGCCAATGGAGGCGATAGGCGCGGCTGCGGCCCTCGCCGATCGCCTCGATTGCCTGCTGTTCCACCAGTTCGGACAGATCCCGCCAGGCGGTGGCGCGGCTCACCTTGGTGAGGCCGATGGCCTTGCGCAAGGTCATGCCGCCCGTGAACCCGTCCGGTTCGGCATCCAGCAAGCGATTAAGCAATTTCTGCTGGCGGCTGTTGAAGCCGCTGTGGCGGTGGCTCCACCAGAAGGCGGCCTTGCGTTGCACCGCATCGATCACGGCGCCATTGGTTGGCGCTGCAGCGACGAGCTGCTCCAGAAACCAGTTCAACCAGCCCGTGACATCCAGATCTCCCCGCTGGCAGCGCTCCAGCACCGTGGTGTAGCCCTCCCGCTCCCGCAGCATCTGGGCAGAGATGCCCAGGCTCTCGCGGCCCAGCAAGGCGGAGATCGCCTCCAGGTCCAGCGGGGGCTCCAGCCTCTCCAGCCGGCTCAGCAGCTCCTGGCGGGCAGCGCGGGCCTGCTCCAGCAGCGGCGCCAGAGCGGAGCCCTTCCAGCGGAACCGTGGCCAATCCGGTTGCTGCCAGATCCAGGATGAAGCCACACTCGCAGCCAAATCGCTTCATGCAGCGAAGCGGTTGATGAGCCGTGATCGCTTCACGGCCGCGGCTGCGCCGGGCAGAGCGGCATGCCGAATAGCACTGTCTGCGCTACCACCAGCCGCGGCGACGTCGACCAGCTCAGCCGGCTGTGCCGGTTGATGGGCAGCGCGACCATCGAAAACACATAAACTGGTTGTTGACTAGTTGAAGTGTTCTGCTCTTCTCTGTCCTGTGCTGCGATGCGATCTGTCGGCGCCTTTGAGGCCAAGACCCACCTGGCGGCCCTGCTCGATGCGGTGAGCGCCGGCGAGCAGATCACCATCACCCGCCATGGGCGCCCGGTGGCCAGACTTGTGCCCCCTGGCGACACCGTTCCTGTCAATCTGGCCCACACCATCGAAGCCCTGAAGCAGTTCAGCCAGGGCCAGTCGCTCGGTGGACTCACCCTGCAGGAGCTACGGGACGCTGGCCGCCGATGAGCGCGCGCAGCGGCGATTTCGTGCTGGATACCTCTCTCAGCTGCGCCTGGTGCTTTGCCGATGAGGCCAGTGCGGAGAGCTGGGCTCTCCTGGAGCGGCTGCAGGGAGCCCAGGCCCAGGTGCCCTCGCTCTGGCTCTGGGAAGTCGGCAATGTGCTGGTGCAGGCCGAGCGCAAGGGTCGAATCACGCCGGCAGCCATCCGCACCTTCCTGGGACTCCTGGAGACGTTGCCCATCCGCATTGACCAGGTCACCACGGCTACGGCCTGGCATGACACCCTGGCCCTGGCCCGCAGCCATCGCCTCACCACCTACGACGCCGCCTACCTCGAGCTGGCCCTGCGTCTTGGGCTCCCTCTGGCGAGCCGGGATCAGGCGTTGAACGCCGCCGCCAGCAAGGAAGGCGTGTCGCTGCTCCCCACCTGAGCTGCTCGTCATTCGCATAACGGGTGAAGCGACAAGCCTCCAGCGGTGGGACAGTGCAAGCCAGCAGGTTGTCTCGATCCCAATGCGCTTCCTCCACACCGCCGACTGGCAGCTGGGCAAGCCCTATGCCCGCGTGAGCGACCCCGATAAGCGCGCCCAGCTGCGGCGTGAGCGGTTCAGTGCCATCGGGCGGCTTGGTGTGGTGGCGCAGCAGCAGGGGGCCGCCTTCATCGCTGTCGCCGGCGACCTGTTCGATACCCACCAGCCCACCAGGGCCGATGTGTCCGCCGCCTGCAGCGCCATCGGTGCCGTGGGCCTGCCGGTGCTGGTGATCCCCGGCAACCATGACCACGGCGGTGCCGGCAGCTGCTGGCAGGAGAGCTATTTCCTGCAGGAGTGCCAGCAGCTGGCCCCGAACCTCACGGTGCTGCTGGAGCGCCAGCCGTTTGCGCTCTCCAGCATCGGCCTGCCAGGGGGGGTGGTGTTGCCCTGCCCGTTGCTGCGCAAGGCCGAACCGGTGGATCCCACCGCCTGGCTGCGCCAGCTCGACTTCTCCCCCTGGAGCGACCAGCCGCGGATTGTGCTGGCCCATGGTTCGGTCCATGGCTTCGGGGGAGAGGACAGCGGCGACACGGACGACGAGAACCCGCCGGTGCCCACCAATCGCATCGACCTCTCGGCGCTGCCACCCGGTGAGATCGACTATGTCGCCCTCGGCGACTGGCATGGCCTCAAGCAGGTGAGCAGCCGGGCCTGGTACTCCGGCTGCCAGGAGATGGATCGCTTCCCGCGGGCGACCGACTACCGCTCAGGCCAGGTGCTGGTGGTGGACGCGAACCGCAGCCTGCAGCCTGAGGTCTTTGACGTTCGCACCGGCGCCATTGGTTGGCACCAGCTCGAGCATCGCTTCAACAGCGACGCCGACCTGGATCGCCTGGAGCAGATCCTCCGGGATCTGCTCGGGCCCCGCAGCCAGCAGGACCTGCTGCTCCTTGAGCTGGACGGCAGCCTCAGCCTGGCGGCAGCCGCCCGGCTGCAGGATCTGCTGCAGCGCTTCGAGGCGAGGCTGCTGCGCCTGAAGCTGCGCGATCGCACCAGCGTGGCCCCGGATGCCGCTGAATTGCGCCTGCTCACCGAGCGGGCCGGCGATCCACTGGTGGCCCGCGTGGCCCAACGCCTGCAACAGCAGCTGGAGCTGGGCGATGAGGAAGGCGAGCTGGCCCGCATGGCTCTACGGGAACTGCACCGCGCCTGCGTCAGCAACTGACAGCACCCGAGAACCACCCCAACCCCCGAAAGCACACCCAACGCCACCCCAGAGCCATGCGCCTCCTCTCTGCCCGCGTTCGCGATTACCGCCGGCATCGCGACCTACCGATCAGCTTCGATCCACGCTTCACGGTGATCGCCGGTGCCAATCAATCCGGCAAGAGCACCCTGGCGGAGGCCCTGCACCGGGCCCTGTTCCTGCCGGTGAAAACCGGCGGCGAACTGCTCAAGGGCATGCAGTCGGATCCCTTTATGGCGGAACCGGAGGTGGAGCTGAGCTTTGAAGCCGCCGGCGAACGCTGGGAGCTGCGCAAGCGCTTCGCGGGCGCGCGGGGCAGTGCCAGCCTGCGCGACAGCACCGGCCGCAGCCTGCAGGGAGAGGACGCCGAGGAGCGGCTGGCGGAACTGATCGGCACAGCGGCGGTGGCCCGCACCCGTGGTGCCGCCGAACAGCTCAAGGAGCGCTGGGGCCATCTGTGGGTGTGGCAGGGATCGGCCAGCAGCAATCCCCTGGCGTTGAGCACCGCCGGTTACGACCACGACCGCCTGGTGGAACGCCTCCAGGCCGGCGCCGATCTGGGCGTGCAGTCACCCCTGGATCTGGCCGTGCTGGAGGACATCCAGAGCCGATGGGCAACGGTGTACACCCCTGGCGGTGCCAACCGCGACCCAAAGCCAAAAGCGGGCTCACCGCTCTATCAGGCACGCCAGGCGGCCATCGCCGCTCAGGACGAGCTGGAGGCCATCCGTGATCTGATCGCGCAGCAGGCGGCAGCCGAGCAGGCCTTTCAGGAGGCGGAAGCACAGCTGGAGCGCGTGCGTCAGATGCTGCCGCCTCTGCAGGCGCAGCGCCAGGAGCTGAACCAGAAGCTGACACGCAGCCAGGAGCTTGAGGCGGCGATCGCTGTGGAGAAGCCCCAGTTGCAGGGGGCCCAGAAGCAGCGCGACGATCTCGACAAGGACCGCGCCCAGCTGGAGGGGCTGCAACAGCGGGTGAGCGCCCTGGAGGCCGCCAAGGCCCCGGAGCTGGAGTCGCTCCAGGCGCTCAGGCAGAACCTGCCTGATCTGGAGGCTGCCCGCGTTGAGGCCCAGGAGCAGCTGGAGGCCCAGCGCCAGGCCGTGGCCAAGGCCACCTGTGATGCCACGGCGATCGAAACCCTGCTGAAACGTCTGGGGCAGCTGCAGGAGCAACAGCGGCTGGAGCAGCAGCTGGCAGTGCTGGCCGCCAATCAGGCCCGCTGCGATGAACTCCAGGCCGACATCGCCCGCTTGCCCGCGCTCCAGGCAGCGGATGTGGAGAAGCTGCGCCGGCTTGAGGCGGACAGGCGCGAGGCCAGCGTTCGAGCGGAAGCACTCTCCGCCGGCATTGAGGTGATCCGCGCCGGCCGCTCTGTGTGGGTGGATGGCCTGGAACTGGCAGCAGGCAGCCGCCAGCTGTTGTCGGAGCCGGCCACCGTGCAGGTGGGCGACGACGTGGAGCTGCGGCTTACGCCTGGCGATGGGTCCAGCGCTGCCCAAGCCGCTACCGCGCTCGCAGCAGCGGAGGCCAAGCTCCAGGCCGAACTCAAGCGTTGGCAACTGTCGACGGTGGAGGAGGCTGCGACGGCCGAGCGGCAGCGCAGCGATCTGCTGAGCGAGCAGCAGCGCCTGATCGAACAGCGCGGGGGAGTGGATCCGCAAGCGCTGCAGCGTCGCCTGCAGGCGTTGCTTCAGGGAGCGGACGCTCCGGTTGCGCTCGACGCCACCGATGCTGCCCTGCGTGGGGACGACCTTGAGAGCCGTCTGCGGGAGCTGGAGCAGCAGCTCACCGCCGCCCGCCAGCATCGTGATGCGGTGACCAGGACGGAACAGCAGCAACAGGCGCTGGCGAAGCAAGCCAGTGACGCCTTCGATGCCCACAACAAGCGGATTGCGGCAGCGGAAGCCGATCTACGCGGGCGTGAAAATGAGGTACTGGAAGCCAACACGCGCATCCATGCCCTGCAGGAGCGTCACGACTCTTTGGAGGCCCTGACGGTCGCACTGGCCCAGGCCCAAGAACGCTGCAGCGAACTCCAAGGCAAGCTGGCGGGGCTGGACAGCGAGCTAGCAGCGCTCGGCGCCGCGAGCCTCAAAGCCCAGGCCACGGAGATCGACCGGCAGATCAGCACGCTCGAAGGCCAGGAGCGGCAGTCCAGCGAGGCCCGCATCCGCGCCGAAGGCCGACTGCATGGCGATGGTCAGCTCGACCTGCAGGCCGAGCTCGAGCAGAAACAGGCCGAGCTGGAGTCACGGCTGGAGGACCAGGAACGGCTGGAGAAGGAGGCGGGCATGCTCACGCTGCTGCGGCGGTTGCTGGAGGAGGAACAGAACGCCATGGCCACGCAATACACCGCACCGCTCAGCGAGCGGATCGGCCGCTATCTCGCCCAGGTGTTCCCGGATGCCCCCCACACCAACCTCAGCTACGACGCCCGCAGTGGCTTTCAGCAGCTGCAGTGGCGCCGCGGCACAGAAGCGGCTTTTGGCTTTGACGTGCTCAGTACCGGCGCCCGTGAACAGTTCGCCGCTGCCCTGCGGGTCACCATGGCTGAAGTGCTGGCGGAGGCCTACGACGGCACCTTGCCCGTGCTGTTCGATGACGCCTTCGCCAACTCCGATCCCGAACGCCAGGCAGGGGTGTTCCGCATGCTGCAGCAGGCCGCTGACCAGGGCCTGCAGGTGATCCTGCTCACCTGCGATCCGGAGCGCGCTCAGGGTATAGCGGACGTCAGCCGGATCACCCTCACGAGTTGAGCCGGCGGCATCGATGGATTGAAGGGATGATTAGATCGCTCGCTTGCCTGTTTCCTAATCTGAATTGGCCGTTCAGGTCTGCTCATGCCACCCAAGGGCTACCTCTTCCGCAACCTGCAGCAGCTGGAGCAGGGGAGCAGTGCCGAGCGGCGGGCAGCCCAGCTCAAGCGGCAGAGCCAGAGCAGCGGCGAGATCCTGCAGACCTTCCTGGCCTACCTCCTGGCGGATGCGGCCCAGAAGATGGCGCTCGGCATCGCCATCGGCGATCCACTGCTGTTGAAACACGAGCCCACAAACGAGTACGACCCCAATGCCGTGAAGGTGTTCTGGCAGGAGCAGGAGATCGGCTTTCTGCCCAGGGACATGGCCGCCCTGATCGTCGACGAAGTGCCGGAGGTCGCCAGCGGCCTTGAAGGGGTGGTGACTGGGCTGAGCACCACCTCCCTGCGGGATGCCTTCCGCCTGCAGATCTCAATCCCCCTGCCCAGGGCCAGCCACCGCTTGCGGGAGCTGGGGGTGTCGAGCACGTTTGCCTGGGATTTCGATCGCACCAGCGGCAGCGACAAGCTGCGCCTGGTGGTGAGCTGCACCGAAACCGCCTTCCGCGAGCTGCAGGAGCTGCTGCGCGTCAGCTACGACGTGAGCAAGTGCGGCTACAGCTACTACCCCAGCCAGCAGGGCCGCCACTACCCCTGGTATCTGAGCCTCACGGAGGAGGGCGGCCGGGCACCGGAGGATCGCTCGGAGGTGGAACGGCGGATCCGCAGCCACTTCGGGGTGCCCAGCGAGAGCACCCGGGTGAGCGAACGGGAAGAGCGGCTCAAACAGCTGGAGCAGAAGCAGGAGGAGGTGAGCAGACGCCTGGAGACCAGCCGGGCCGAGCAACGGCGGTTGGAACGGGAGGTGGAGCTGAGCCGCAACGCGCTGCAGCGCCGCGCCGCCAAGGCCGAGGCCCGCGGCGAGGAGGCGCTCGAGCTGGCGGCGAGCGTGGAGAGCGATCTCCTGGAGAAGCTGAAGCTCGCTCAGCAGGAGCTGGAGTTGGCCCTGGCGGTCAACCACACCCTCGAGGAGCAGTTGGAGCAGGCCAGCAATGAGCTGGAAACGCTCCAGCTGGAGCTGGACTATCTGCAGGCCCAAGGTTCATCCGCCCCGGATCCGGAGAGCTCGCTGCCCTGGAGCCAGACCGCTGGCGATGGGGGCGAGCATGCACTGGCCGAACGCCTGTGGAACGGCCTGCGTTCCATGGCCAGGCGCCAGCGCCTCAAGCCCCGGGGCTGCCTGGAACTGGTGAGCCAGGAGCTCTGCCCCGGCAGCCTGCTGGTGCTGGACAGTGCCTGGAGCTCAGCCGATGCGGTGAGTGGCTTTGAGCTGGGGGATCAGCTGTTTGAGCAGCTGTGGCTGCTGGCCTCCGCGTTCCGCGCGCAGAAATTGAAAGGGGCCCCAGATCGTGTTGCTGGCCAGGTGTTCGCCGGTCACTATGCAGCGCGCGAATCGAACACGATCGAGGAGAACCCCAGGGCCCGGCGGGAGCGCACGTTCACCTACAACGACCGCACTGTTGTGATGTGGCAGCACCTCAAGATCGGGGTCAAGGACTCTGTGAACCACACCCTGCGGGTGCACTTCCACTGGGATAACGATCTCCAGCAGATCGTCCTCGGCCACTGCGGCAAGCACCTGCACAGCCCGAAGCACGGCAAGTCGTGAGCGCTGCTCAGGGCTCGATCACATCCAGCAGTCGTCCATCCTCATCCACCAGGCGGTGCCGCTGGCCGGTGCTGCGGGCGCGGTTCCGGGCGGAGCGGTAGGCATCGGCTTCGTTGGCACGGGTCTGGAAGTACTGCCAGCGGCCGACGTTGTTCTGCCACTCGATCTTGATCCGGGCCATGGAATTGGGTTGCGATGCCCCCAGCCTCAGTCCCCCAGTCCGCCGCTGTGGCCCCTCTCCTGCGAAGCACGACTCAGCCTCTCGATCACACCTGCTACCACCCCCAGCAGGACAGACGACGAGCCAAATATAGGTGCATTAGCTTATGCACATTTTGCATAGTCCGCGTGCCGGTCTCTAGAGAAAATGCACGGTGATAGGCTTCACAGCCTTACGGGAGCACCCCCCAGCAGCGAACGCGATCACCCCACCTAGTTCATTAGATCATCAGCCAGGCATTGCCGATGACAGCTTCTCCTTTGCCACGTCAACTCGTCACCACGCTCCTACTGGCATCCATCCCATTCAGCGCGCACTTACCCGGCTTTGCCTGGCAGCCCATCCGCGCGCCGGAAACGGCCAGCGATGCACTTCTGCTGGCTGACAAGAAAAACAAGAACCGGGAGGATCGTCCCCGTCAGTCAACCGGATCGGGAGGCGGCAATCAGCTCCCTCGCCTCTTTTCTCCCCAACGCCAGCAGCAGCCCAACGGCCAAGGGGGTGGCGGAATGGACTTCTGGAAGCGTCAGCGCAAATCCTCCCCTGGTTCGTCAACGGATCAACCATCTCGATCCAGACGCTCCTATCCATTATCAGCCCCCTACAAGAAAGGAAAGACGGGCGGCTTTGCCACAGGCGAAGGGGGGTCCGGCCAACAACCCGCAAAGCGCAAAAACCATTCCAGCAAGACCAATATTTATATCAAGAACAAGAACCTTGTGAACGTCCGCAACAGGGTTGATTCCACGGTGATCCGTCGCGGCAGCTGGAGTTACAGGCGTGGCTGGACTGCGGCACGCCCGTGGCGATATGGCTGGTATTCAGGCTGGTCTCCCGGTGTGGTGGTTTATCCGGGCTGGGGCTGGTGGGCTGATGCGGCTCCCGGCTGGGGGGTGACATCCCTGAGCTCAACCCTGGTGATTCAGCAGTATGTTGATGGTGCAGTCAACTCAGATGAAGCGACGATTCCCATTCCCAACAGCAAATTTCGCATTCACCATGGCTCGATTACCCCGATTGCTCCCGACGTGATCGAATTTAACTTTGAGCTTGACGGAGAATCCTACACAGCCAAAGCAGATTGCAAGAATGGCTACCTCAATGACGAAAAACCAGCAGCATTGGATGAATCCGAATTAATGCATGCCGCCTGCACAATCGCATTCAGCTCCTTTGAAACCACGTAAGTTTCTGAATGTGATCACACCCGTTCACGACCCTGGTTACCGGTACTGATTGAGGATCTCGCGTCGCCGGGCTCTGCGCTCTTCCCATTGAGGCGGCAGGGAGTACCGCGAGCTGCCTTCACCGCTGATTGGCGATTGTGATGGTGCGGCTGGCGGACCAGGCGAACGGAGTGCCGACTCGGTCCGCGACCGGGCTTCCGGTGAAGGAATGGTTGGAGCAGGTGCAGGTGCAGGTGCAGGCGGCAGTTGAGGAGGCGGCAGTTGA
>JBBASO010000060.1:0-1865 GCA_040399265.1 Prochlorococcaceae cyanobacterium | reverse complement strand
GCAGGTGCAGGTGCAGGTGCAGGCGGCAGTTGAGGAGGCGGCAGTTGAGGGGAGAGTGTGGGCTGCTGACCCTGCACTTCAGCGGGCTCAGGGGATGATGCACTGGCATCACGGCTGCTGGCCCCATCCACGGAGGGCTGGCCTGGCCCAGCAGCTGGATCCTGGGTGGATCGGGCCGCCGTGATCGCGCGGCTGGCTTGCTCCCGCCGCCGCTTGTAGCCAGCCTCCAGGGCCAGGAGTTCGCGCGTCTGATTGGCCAAAGCCTCCAGCTGCTTCACCTCCTCGGCCTGCTGTGGCGTGAGTGTCTGCAGGTCAATCCGGCGCAGATCCAGTTGCAGTTGGGCCAGACTCCGCTTCATCTCCGGCAATGCTGATGCTGTGCGCAACGCCACGGCTGAGCGGCGCGCCTGATCGATCACGACCTGATTGACCGCGCCCGCTTGGTGCTGCGGGCAGAGCCGGAGCCCCTCGCAGATCGGCGGCTGGCGCATCAACACACCTGCCGCAGCGGCCAAAGCCGAAGCCAGCAGACCTGACACAACCAGCGGCCAACGGCTGGTGCGCCGCTCGGGCGCAGGGGCCTGTGGCCTCTCCGCGGGCACCACAACGGGAGTGATCGTCTGGGGAGGCGGTGGTTCTGGGACGGATTCGCTGAGGATCAGCGGTTGCTGGCAGGGGGGAGATTCTGGGCCGGGGGGCAGATCGAGAAACGCATTCAGCAGGTCCGTCAATCCCTCCACCACCTGTGGTGAATAGATGGCCTTGAGTTCATGCAACAGAGCATCCCTCTGGATGGCTCCACTGCGACTGCCTGCCCTCACAGCAAGTGCTGCAAAGCCTGGTCGACCCACCAGATCCTTGAGAGGGGCGATCAGCGCATCCGCAGATCCAGCCAGATCGGCGACAACACTGGGGAGAACCTGCGAATCGGCTGTTCGCCCTGATCCATTGGCCACGAATGCAGCCAGTTCACGCCCGATCCGGCCATAAATTTCAGGTGTAAGGCCTGCCACGGCTGGCTATCTTTTAACCTACTTTACATTCAGCCAGAGGCGTCAGTCGGGCATGCTGGGCATCAGGCCGATTTCCAAGGGCAAGAACTTCGACAAAGGCAGCCTCCAATCGACATTCATTCACCGAGCACATGCATCCTATTCAGCAACATCATCGACACAGCTCCTGAGGCAACGGCGAACCAATATCTCCAGAGAGAACACTTATATCAAGGGGCAACAAGCCTGTCTTTTATCGATTGAACGCTAGCTGTCTTCATTCTGGACGCTGGCGGAGCTGTTTCCGGAGCACAGGGCGGCGATGGAGCCCGCCAAGGGCAGCGTGACCGCGTGCCAACTGCTGAGCCACAGCAGCGGCATCAACGATGGGTCGCTGATTGCGGCTCTCCGTCTGCAGGCAGGGGAGCTGAGCGATGCCATCCTCAAGGATCAACGGGCCGCCCTGGCCGAGGAGTTCCTGCGGCAGCCGTTGAGCGGCCCACCCGGGAGCCGGTTTGGGTATTCCACCATCAACAACATGCTCAGGGGCACAATCCTCGAGCGGCTGCAGAAGCGCAGCTGGGAGGAGCTGATCCCGGGATCAGCTGCTGCAACGACTGGTGGAGCGCAGCGCTGCCGGCGCGTCGCTGCAGCGCCTGGAAGGGGAGCTGAACCGCCTGCAGCAGCGCAACGCCCAGACGCGCCTGGAGGCGATGGAATCCAGCCTGCAGCAGGCGCAGGCCCAGCTCAACGCCCGGCTGCAGGCTCTCGGCGTGGCCAGCCTGGATGGCGCCGAGGGACTGCTGGAGCAGCGCTCAGCCCTGGAGCAGCAACAGGCTGGCCTGCCCAGCGCGGCGGCCGGATCAGCCGAGG
>JBBASO010000059.1:0-14856 GCA_040399265.1 Prochlorococcaceae cyanobacterium | reverse complement strand
GTGAGCAGCATCGTGGCGGTGCGGCCCATCCCCAGCGGCTGGTTCACGAACCAGCCGGCGAAGGGCACGATCACCAGGCACATCACCTGCCCCAGCCCCGGCAGGGAGAAGCCGAGCGACACCAGCGGCGCCAGCTCGAGGGCCCGCTCCCGATCCAGGGGGCCGGGGTTGGCGTCTGGCCCGCGCAGCCTGGCCTGGGCCCGCGGCAGCTCCTCCTGCAGCCCCTCCACCAGCATCGGCAGGGCCACCAGCAGGTTGCCGCTGCTGGCGGTGAAGGCGAGGGGCCCGCGCAGGATCCGCCATAGCCCCGCCGCCGTGAGCGGGGTGAGGGCCAGCAGCAGGGCGAACAGGCCCAGCCCGAGCAGCAGCAGGGCCGCCAGGCAGAGCAGCAGCAGCCCCTGCATGCGCGCCAGCTGGGTGGGGTCGAGGCGAGCGCTGTTCAAGGCGCTCAGGGCCAGGATCCCGAACGGGATGATCCGGGCGGTGGCCCGGTTGAGACGGGCGAATAGGCGACGCAGCAGATCGAGGGTGTGCAGCAGCTCCTCCCGGCCGTCGAGCCCCTGGGCCAGGATTCCCAGCGTCGAGCTGAACACCACCACCGCTGGGAAGTTGTCATTCGCCAGGGCGGTGAAGATGTTGTCCGGCACGAAGGTGCGCAGCAGGTCGGTGCGGGCCGGCTCCTGAAACAGCCCCATGTGGAAGAAGCTCGAGTATTCGACAGGCGGCAGCAGCGGCGGCAGCAGCACCACCAGCGCACCGGCCACCAGCCACAGCCCGGCCAGCACCAGCAGTCCGCCCTGCAGCAGCGAGCGCATGCTGCCCCGGCTCAGCCCGCCGAAGCCCACCACCAGCTCGCAGATCAGGTAGGGCATCACCACCACCTGGGAGATCTGCAGGAACAGCACCGCCAGGGGCTCGAGGGCTGCGGCAGCTGCCGGTGCCGTGCGGCCGACCGCCAGGCCGATCGCCAGCATCAGCAGGCACTGGTTGCCGATGCGCTGCGGCCAGAGCCGGCCGATGCTGAACTGGAGGCGGAAGGGGCTGGAGATGGTGGAGTGCGCGCCGCCGGACCCTTCGTATTGTCTCGATGCCGGTGGGACGTGTCATCGTCCGCCTGCTGATCGCCCGCTCGCATGCTGATTCCGCTTCGCCCCGGCGAACTGCCGCGCCTGATTCCGGCGGTGGCCACCGGCCCCCAGTTCAACGCCTGCAGCGGCAGCCCCCGCACCCTGCTGCAACGGCTGCTGATTTCGGTGATCGGCGGCGTGCTCACCCTGCTGCTCAGCCAGACACTGGCCTTCCGCAGCCAGTTCGCGCCGGTGCTGCTGGTGGCCGGGGTGACGCTGCTTCTTTATATCCTCTGGGGTCCGATTGTGGAGGCGGGGCGGCGCAATGCCACCTTGCGGCGCTATCCCGCCGCCGCGATCTTCGAGGGGCAGGTGGCTGACCTGTTCACCCGCGAGGTGGTGGAAGACCGCCGTGAACAGGCCGATCAGAGCGGCCGGCTGGAGCTGGTGGAGAACCGCCGCACCTGGTTGAGCCTGGAGCTGGAGGATGAGGACGGCTACGTGGGGCGGCTGCGCTTCCCCTACCAGAAGAAGCATGAGTTGATCCGCCGCGGCATGGTGGTGCGCGCCCTGGTGCTGAGTGAGCGGGCCGATTTCTCCCGCATCGGCGCGATCAGCGATGCCTGGCTGCCCCAGCTCAAGCTTTGGGTGGGTGAGTACCCCTATCTGCTGCGGCCGGCGTTCGAGGAGCTGTGCCTGCGGCGGTTGCGCTGAGCGGCCCTGGGCTGTCAGCCGCGCTGGCCTTCACCTGGCGTCAGGTTGCGAAACATTGCGTTACAATATGACCATCGCCTAACGGAGCCCCATGACCCAGGCCAACCCCACTGCCCCCACCTACATCCGTGGTGCCACCGTCACCACTGAAGATGGCGGACGTCTGAACGCTTTCGCCAGCGAGCCCCGCATGGAAGTGGTGAGTGCCGAAAGCGGCTGGGGCTTCCACGAGCGCGCCGAAAAGCTCAATGGCCGCATGGCCATGCTCGGCTTCATCGCTCTGCTGGCCACAGAGTTCGCCCTTGGCGGCGAGGCCTTCACCCGCGGTCTGCTCGGTCTCGGCTGAGCGATTAGCCGAATCTGCTGATCACCGGGAGGGCTGTCGCTCTCCCTGCCTCGGCCGCGGCACACTCGCTGCGGTTTTTTTGTGTTTCTGCACGCCGCCATGGTCGCGACCGCTTCCCCACGCCGGGCCCTGGTGCACGGTGCCGGACCCACCGGGGCCCTGGCGGCCCTGGCCCTGGCCGATGCCGGCTGGGCGGTGTGCATCCACGATCCCCTCGCGGCCGAACAGCTCTGCGCCCGCAGCCGCGCCTACGCCTTCAATCACTCCAGCCGGCGGCTGCTGCAACGCCTGGGTCTCTGGGAGGCACTGGCTGGCTGCCTGGTGCCCTTCACCGCGCTTCAGCTCTGCGACAGGGTGCTGGTGGCCGGTGTCGAGTTTGCTGCCGCTGATCTGAACGGTGCCAGTCGCCGCGGCGGCGGCGGTGCCGTGGGCTGGATCGCTCGCCATGGTGCGCTGATGACGGTGCTGCTGCAGCGCCTGGCTGACCATCCGGCCGTGAGTCTGCAGCTTGGTGTCGCCCGCACCGCCCCGCACCAGCTCCGCCAGGGGGAGACCAGCCAGGCTCAGCCCGATCTGGTGGTGGCCGCCGACGGTCCAGCTTCCCCCCAGCGCCAGGCCCTGGGGATCGGCCTCTGGCACCATCCCTACCGTCAGAGCTGCCTCACCGCCCAGGTGGAGCTGCGCGGGCTCGCCGCCGGGCAGGCCTGGGAGCTGTTCCAGGCCGAGGGTCCGTTTGCGGTGCTTCCCCTCGGGCCCGGCCAGGCCCAGCTCGTGTGGAGTGCGCCGGCGGAGCGCTGCCGCCAGCTCGAGCAGCTCAGCCCGCCAGCCTTTCTCGACAGGCTGGCCGGGGTGCTGCCCGCAGGTCTTCAGCCGGATGCCCTGGTCGATCAGCCGCGCGCCTTTCCCGTTGCCCTGCTGCTGGCCCGCCGGCTGTCACGGGGCCGCACCGTGCTGGTGGGGGAGACCGCCCACCGCTGTCACCCCGTCGGTGGTCAGGGCCTGAATCTCTGCTGGCGGGATGTGGCGGCACTGCATCGGCTGGCGCTGCGGGTGAGCGGTGGCCGGCTCCGGCCCGAACACCTACCGCGGCGCTATGGCCTGCAACGCTGGCCCGACCTGATCCTCACCCTGCTGAGCACCGACCTGCTGGTGCGCGTGTTCTCCAACCGCTCCCCCCTGCTGCTGCCTCTGCGGCGTCTGGGCCTGCTGCTGCTGAGCCGTTGCGCGCCGTTGCGGCAGCTCTGCCTCGGGGTGATGACCGAAGGGCCCTGCCGGCCCTGGTGAGCGAGCGTTTCTGGCCAGCCTGAGTGATGCGTCTGTTGTCAGACTGCGGTCATGGTGCTCAGTTCCGGCCCACCGCCGCCTCCGCCCGCCGATCTGCAGCGCTACCTGCGCCAGCAGCTCGGCCTGAGCGAGAGCGCCCTCGCCCTCGGGTTGCGCCAGGCCCAGCTTGAGCAGGCGCCCCTGCCGGTGGTGTTGTGGCGCTATGGACTGATCAACCTGCGGCAGCTCGAGCAGGTGCTGCATTGGCAGGACATCCACCTCTAGAAGAGCCAGCCTGGCGCGGAAGCGGCCGGAGCACCTGCATCCGTTCGCCTATCCACTGGCCTCTCAGCTGCCTTTCAGCTGGCCTGTCAGCCGTAGATGATCAGCGACTGCACCGGCTGGTCTTGTGGCAGGCGGCGGCGCCCTTCCAGCGCCGCCAGTTCGGCCACGAAGCTGAAGCCGCAGAGCTGGCCGCCGGCGGCCGCCACCAGCTCGGCGCAGGCGGCGGCGGTGCCGCCTGTGGCCAGCAGGTCGTCCACCACCAGCACCCGGGCCCCGTCGCTGAGGGCATCGCTGTGGATCTCCAGCCGGTCGGTGCCGTACTCCAGTGCGTAGTCGACGCCGGTCACAGCCCCCGGCAGCTTGCCAGGCTTTCGCACCGGCACGAACCCGAGCCGCAACACCGTGGCCAGGGCCGTGCCGACGATGAAGCCGCGGGATTCGATGCCGACGATCAGATCGGGCTGCAGGCGCTCACACACGGCGGTGAGCTGGCGGATCACCTCCTGCCAGCCCGCTGGATCGCGCATCAGCGGCGTGAGATCGCGGAACAGGATTCCCGGCTTCGGAAAGTCCGGCACATCACGCACCAGCTGTCGCAGATCGATCGCGCCGGCCATGCTCTGATCCGGTGTCCCGGCGGCTGTACCGGCGGGCCTCTCGGCGGGCGTCTGGCTCGGCGGCGTCGACATGAACGTGACGATGGGGGCTGGGAGCTGGCATCATCGCAGCCATGTCAGAACCCTCAGCCGTCCCCGCCCCCCTCAGGCTGCCGCGTCGCGGGCTGGAACGTCTCGACCTGCTGCTCCTGTGTGTGGAGGCGCTCGATCTCAACGGCGGCGAAGCCCTGGTGTGGATGAGCGAGCAGCTGGGCTTCAGCGGTCTCTTCCCCAACCGGGTGGAGCTGTGGAAGCGCCGCTGCCACAACCCCCTGCGGCGCAACACCCGTCGCGGCGAGCTCGATCCCGCCGAAACCGACGCGCTGATCCGCATGCTCTGCGCCCTTGCCGATCGGCTCTATCCCCTGCTGCGGGCGCTGCTCACCAGCGCCGAGCCCGAGGCGGTGCGCCAGCAACGCTGGGAGCTCTTCCAGAACCGGCTGTCCGCCTTGCTGCGTGAACGGATGAACCCCCGTCGGGTCGGCGTGCAGACCCTGCTGGATGCGGAGCGGGGCGCTGGCCTGCGCCGCCAGCTGATCCAGAGTCTTGCCCTGGCAAGCGGCACCGGCGGTTTCGAACGGCTCCGGGCCAGCCTCGCCGATCCTGCGGTATGAGCGGCATCGCTCACCGGCTTTCAGTCCGCCGCTCTCTCTCCGCCCTCGTCCGATGAAGCAGACCCTCCGTTACGACCAGCCCAGCTGTCGCCTGCGGGTGGATGGCCTGCCGGACGTGTCGATCGGTCAGTCGGCCGATGCCCTTGGCATCATCACCGGCTGGAGCCTGCAATGGAGCGGCCGGCCCGAGCTCGAGGGGCGAAAGGATCACCTGCTGGCCCTGGTCGCGGTAGTGCTTCCCTATGCCCGGCACCTGATCAGCGGCGTAGCCCGGCCTTTCGGCGCTGCTGAGGATCCGGTGCGCATCGCGCCGGCCGCGGAGCCCGGCCACCACCGTTTGCAGCTGCGCAGCAGCCAGCCCGACACCCCGCCGCTGGAGCTGATACTCGATGACGCCGAATTGACCGATCTGGTGCGCCTGCTCGACCAGTTCCGGCTCGATCCTCGCCTGCAGCTCAAGCTTGATCTGCCGGAGCCCCGCCCCTTGCGCCCCCGTGAGGTGTTGCGGCGCACACCGCGCCGTCAACGACTGGTGGCACCCCTCGCCGGTGCACTGGCGGTGGCGGCGGCGGCCGGTCTGGGCCTGCTGCTGCCGGAACCCCCGGCACGCCAGCCCCAGCCCCGGTCGGTTCCGGCCAGCGAAGCGCCGGCTGGTCCAGCGCCGAAGCCATCGGCCGCTCCCGAGCGGCAGCCGTGAGCGCTGCTGTCCACGATCGCTTGACGGCCGCCCCGATCCCCCCAAACTGAGGGCATGACGGCGATGACCTGGTCGGAACTGCGGATCCAGATGGCTCGCATCGGCGCGACCCTGGGTGTGGTGGTGCGCAGTGATCCGGAGGTCTGCGGCCTCAGCGGTCTTGACTTCCACATCTCCCTCCATCACGGCGGCCAGGGGGACTGCCAGGTCGGCAACCTCTGCTTGATCGATTGCCCCAACGAACTGGTGTTGCTGGAATTTTTGCGCTGGATGCGCGGCGCCGGCCACGCTCTGGAGGCATGACCTCACCCCGGCGCCGCTCGCTGCAATTGCCCCTGTCGGCCCAGCGCCAGCGGCATGAGTTCCGCCGTCGGCGCCAACCTCCCCGCTGGCGTCAGTTCTGCATTGGCCTGCTGTTCATGGCCCTGGGAGCGGCGATGCTGTTTGGGCTGGTGCAGCTGCCGGAGCGTCTTGACACCGTGCTGCTGCTCAGCAACGCTCTGGCCCAGTTGATCAGCGGCGTGAGGGCCTTGCTGCTCGGTCTGCTGCAGTTGTTCGGCGTGGTGCTGGTGGTGCTGGTGGCACTGCTCGCCCTGCTGCTCTTGGTGGGCGGTGGTGTGCGACTGGTGCGCTCCCTGATGCCCCGCTCGCATCCGCCGCGGCCATCCTGAAGGCAGCTCCGCCTGCCGGCCGATGGCCAGATCCAAACACAAGCAGCAGCGCCGCCCTGAGCCGGATCCCGCTCAGGCGCCCCGCTTCGATCCGCACACCGACCGGTACTACCCCTCCGCGTTGATGGACGACCTGCGCAATGGGGGCAATGGCGCTGAGCCCAATGGTGAGATCAGCGGCGCTGCCCCGCCCAGCGGCCTGCCCGCCAGGTTCGATCGCAAGCTCTACGAGATGGAGCTGGCGCGCCTGCAGGTGGAATTGGTGAAGATGCAGTACTGGGCCAAGGCCACCGGCTTTCGCCTGATCGTGCTGTTCGAGGGGCGGGACGCCGCCGGCAAGGGCGGCACGATCAAACGCATCACTGAGCCGCTCAATCCGCGCGGCTGCCGGGTGGTTGCCCTTGGCACCCCTTCCGATCAGCAGAAGAGTCAATGGTATTTCCAGCGCTATGTGGAGCACTTCCCCAGCGCCGGTGAGATCGTGATCTTTGATCGCAGCTGGTACAACCGCGCCGGTGTGGAGCGGGTGATGGGCTTCTGCAGTGGCCCGCAGGTGGAGGAGTTCCTGCAGAGCTGTCCGGAATTTGAGCGCATGCTGGTGCGCTGCGGCATCGTGCTGCTCAAGTACTGGTTCTCGGTGAGCGATCAGGAGCAGGAGGCCCGTTTCCGCTCCCGCATCGATGATCCCACCCGCCGCTGGAAACTCAGTCCGATGGATCTGGAGGCCCGCCAACGCTGGGTGGAGTTCTCCCATGCCAAGGATGAGATGTTCCGCCACACCAACATTCCCGAGGCGCCCTGGTTCACGGTGGAAGCCGACGACAAGCGTCGGGCCCGCCTCAACTGCATCTCCCATCTGCTCAGCAAGGTGCCCTACACCGACATGACGCCGCCGGCTGTGAAGCTGCCGCCGCGCCCCAAGGCCGAGTCGCTCGATCGCCCACCCCGCTGGGAGCAGTTCTTCGTGCCGAACCGCTACCCCTGACTGTCAGGGCGCGAACTTCAGTGCTGGCCGAGCCGGGAGAACCAGAGGCCGGCCAGCTGCCAGCTGCTCAAGAGGAACATGGCCAGAAACAGCCAGTTCAGCCAGGCGGGGCGTTGCGGTGGCTGGGCGCTCATGGTGGCGGCGGGCGGCGTCTGTCCATCAGCATGCCTGCCCGGCGCCGGTGCGTGACGATCCTTGACGAGCCTGGCTGACCCGGGCTGTTTCCCTTAACCTCCCCTAATGGGTAATCCAATCAGTCGTGATGAATTTCTGCAGCGGGCTCAGGCCCGCTTCGGCGATCGTTATGACTACAGCGAAATTGTGTATAAAAGCTATAAAACGCCGATCAAGATTCGCTGCCGCGAGCATCCGGTGAAGCAGATTTCAATCACACCGGAGAAGCACCTGCAGACGACCGGCGGCTGCAAATTCTGCCTGCGTGAGATGCGCATCCGCATGCTGGAGCGCGAACTGGGTCGCAGCAGCGCCGTCCATCCACCACTGTCCCAGCCAGCCGCTGCACCGGCGCCGGTCTCCCAGGTGATCTGTTCACTTGATCACGCTGATTGAGCCGATCGCCCGGGTAAGGATCAGCGCCATCACATTCCAGATCATGATGCCGTGCAGAAAGATGAGAGTTGGGGCAAACCGGGTCTGGCCTGTGAAGCCGCTCAATGTCTGCGAGAGTATGGAATTAAATGAGGCCAGAAAATAGTCGTAAACCCTGGTCTCTGACGGCGACGCATTGTTGAACTGGAACATCTCCTTGCCGTGATGCTTGAGAGCGTGCATGTCAAGTCGCCAGTAGATCCAGCCCCAGATCAACAGCAGGCAGGGTAAGAAGCACACGAGCTGCAGGGCCAGCAGCGTGTGGTCGGGCACCGGCACGAACAGCAGCAGGTTGATCAGCAGAAAGTCGAGCAGGATCCGCAGCGTGTACCAGAGCGCGAACAGATCGATCAGCGAGCGCCGCAGCCGCGAGCGGCGGGGCATGAACAACATCACACCCGCCAGCAGCACCGATAGCGGCAGCATCAGCGGCACCACCACCATGTGCAGGATGCCGAGTGATTTCAGCAGCCAGCGGGCCAGCGGATAGCGGCTCGATTCCGGGGAGATCACGCCGGCGCTCGAAAGCGACGCAGCAGCAGCAGCCCGATCGCCGTCAGCAGGAAGATCTCCCAGTTGCGGCGCAGAAAGTTGAGCAACAGCTCAGGCTTGCGTGACTGCGAGGGCTGGCGCATTTTCTGACGCTAGACCCCTGATCCGCAGCACTGCCGGGCCGCTCTGGTTACGGCTCAGCGTGCTCCGCTCAGTGCTGCTCCAGAACCAAGCCGGATGGCCTGATGCTCGGCCTGTGAGAACGGAGAGGGTGGGATTCGAACCCACGGACCCTTGCGGGTCGCCGGTTTTCAAGACCGGAGCCATCAACCACTCGACCACCTCTCCCTGATTGCACCGCAGCTGCCACAGCGGCGGCAAGCTCCGGCTGAAACACCCATCGGTGTCTGTTGCCATTGTTTCATGCCTTGCAACTAGAATCGAGGTCTGCAGCACCTGGTTCATGGGAACCCGTCGACGCCGGGCCCTTACGATTCGCCAGATTTTCACACTGCTGGCGATCCTCAACGGGATCGTGCTGTTTTCATTGCTTCTCTCTGCCTGGCAGCTGCTCACGGACCAGGCCTCGGGAACCCAACACGCTTACACCACGATTTTCCTGTCGGTGTTGCTGGTATTTGGTGTTGCCATCTCCTACCGGATCGTCGCTTTGCGAGTGGTGGCACCGTTGGCAAGGCTGGCGCGTCAGTCGGAGGTGATCGCTGCAGACGACCAGCGCAGCAATGAGCTGCTGGTGGTGCACGGCAGTGATGAGATCGCCCGCCTCACCGAGGCGTTCAATGCCGTGCTGGTCAGCCAGCGTCGGGCCATTGGCCAGGTGGAGGATTCGATCCGCTACGCAGCTCTGCTCCAGAAGTCGATTCTGCCCGATCGCCAGTTGCAGGAGCGCTTCGGTGCCGAGCATTTCGTGCTCTGGCAGCCGCGCGACACCGTGGGCGGCGATTACTACGTGTTTCATGACGACGGCCCTCGCTGCCTGGCCGGAGTGGCCGACTGCGCCGGCCATGGTGTGCCGGGCGCGATGATGACGATGCTCGCCCGTGCCGGGATCGATCGCTCGATCCAGCAGGTCGGGATCAGTTCCCCTGCGGCTGTGCTTCAGGCCACCCATGCCGGCATGAATATGGTGCTGAGCGAGGCTCAGATCTCCCGCGCCATCGCCACATCCATGGATGTGGGCCTGGTGTTCCTCGATTTCAACGAGGGGATCATGCGCTTCGCCGGTGCCAAGATCTCTCTCTATTGGAGTGACGGCGAGAGGGTCGAGCTGGCGCGCGGTGACAATCGCTCTCTTTGGGACAGGCGCACCGGCACCTACCGGGATCACCAGGTGCCCCTACTCAAGGGCTTCACCTATTACATGGCCACCGATGGGGTGTTCGATCAGGCCGGTGGCGACCACGGTTTCGGCTTTGGCACGGAGCGGTTCCGCGACTGGCTGCTGGCCCACGCTGCCAAGCCGCTCAGCATGCAGCACCAGGCCTTCGGCCGCTCGCTCAAGACCTTCATGGGCAACCATCCCCAGCGCGACGACATCACGATGCTGTCGTTCCGGCTGGGTTGACGGCCCTTAAGCGCCATAGCCGTTTGTTTGTTAGTATGAAAGTGAGGCCTTGAGCAGATGACACCCTCGCTCTCCACTCTTCATAGTCTGGCCTCGCTGCGAGACTTCTTCTCTTCGGAACGGATTTTGATCTGTTTCAATGGCCCGATTTCACGCACTCTTATCAGCGAGATTGGGACGGCTTTGAAAGAGCATATTGAGTCAACGCGCGAATGTACGACAGCTGCTATGGACGTGTTCAGTGTCTACATTGAAATCAGCCAGAACATTCGTCATTACTCAGCTCGAAATAATTATGTCGAGCCGGATTCGACTGCAACGGTCGTGATTGCCGAGTCTGGAGATGGCCATTATGTTGTATCGGCTGGAAATGTGGTTGAGTACGCAGACGGAGAGGCTTTGATGAAGCGGATTGCAGCGCTCACCGCTCTTGATAAGGCTGAGCTCAAGGCGCTGTACAAGAATCAGCTGCGACAACCGCGCTCAGAAGGTTCGGCCACTGGCGCCGGGCTTGGCCTGATTGAGGTTGCGCGCAAAACCACAGCTCCCTTGTTGTGCAGTCTTGACCAGCTGGAGGCTGGTCGGGCATTCTTCACCTTGAGGGCCACGATCTGAATTCCGATGACTCAGACCTCAGGCCATAGCGGAGCTGGCGCCGATCTGATCCTGGCTCCCACCCAGTCGACGCCGTCTGTGTCTGCAGACTGGCGCGCCGGCCGATTGGAGATGGCCGGTGAATCGTATCCCGAAAACACCTATGAGATTTTTGATGGCATTATCTCGTGGGTGCAGACATTTTTGGAACTGACGGATCGATCACTGCGGTTGGAGTTGCAGCTCAGTTATCTTAATACCAGCAGCATCAGGGCGATGATTGATATTTTTGACAGGCTTGAGCATGCCGTCCATGCTGGGCGAGACATTTCAGTGCTGTGGCTCTACGACAGCCGCAATCCGCGCTCGGCTGAGCTCGGCGAAGAGTTTAAAGAAGATTATACCTTTGAGTTTGATATTCTCGCCATTCCAGACTGAGTTCTGGCCCTCAGGTTGTCCGTGCTGAGCCCCCGTGCTGATTCCCTTCATGCCGCCTGCTCCTCTCCCCTCAGCCGACGACCCCTTGGATGTGCGCATCGCCGAACTTCTCGGCGACGATCGTTACCACGGTCATCCGCTGCGTGATCTGCTTGAGGCGATGATCGAGCGGATGGGGCAGCAGCTCACCCGGCTTGAGCGCATCACGACGATCTCAGACCGTTATCAGAGCAGCGCACGTGAGCAGATGTGCCATCTGAGCCGTCGCTACGACCAGCAGATCCGCAAGCTCGAGAAGGCGATCCGCATTTCCGATCGCTATCAGGCGATGCTCGCCGATCTGAACAAGGCCTTGCAGGAAGCGTCGACCCATGATCAGCTCACGGGCCTGGCGAACCGCCGCCTGATGGCCGATCGGTTGCTGCAGGAGGATCACCGCACCCTGCGGGAGGGCAGTACTTACTCCCTGCTGGCGATAGATGTAGACCGGTTCAAGGGCATCAACGATCGCTTTGGTCACGATGTGGGCGACAAGGTGCTGGTGGCCCTGGCGCGTGTCTTTCGCAACAGCCTGCGCGATTACGACGCCTGCGCCCGTTGGGGTGGTGAGGAGTTCCTGGCCCTGCTGGCCGGCGCTGATCTGGCCACCGCCCAACTCGTCGCCCAGCGGCTGATGGACGCGGTGCGGGGGCTGCAGGTGGAAGTACCGGATGCGGTGGTGGAGCCGCGCGTGAGTATTGGTGTAGCCGAGCATCGCAGCGGCGAGGGCTACAACGACGTGTACCGACGTGCTGACGCCGCTCTGCTGATCGCCAAGCAGAACGGTCGAGACCGGTTTCTGGTGGCGGAGGAGCCCCGCGGCGATAGCTCTCTTCCGCCTCAGGCGCTCTGCTGATCCCTGGCCCAGCTGCGTTCAAGCGCCGCCCTGAACTGCTCCACCGGCAGCGTTCTGCCGCGATGAAGCAGCGCGCCGAATTGCCACAGCTTCAGGCCCACCGCCACGGCGAACACGGTCCAGGGCAGCAGGATCAGCAGGGGGCCACCCATCAGCCTGAATCGACCGGTACATGACCATCATGGCAAGAGCTCACGGCGTCGTGGGCGGCACCATCCACACGGTCTGCGATTCATCGGTGCTGGTGTCGGGGCCGATCACCACAGGGTTGCAGTAGCCGGGCAGCACCGTCACCGCGAACACCTCCTCCACGCCGGAGTGGAACCAGAACAGGCCCACCAGCTCCGCCGTGCTGAGATCCACCACCGCCAGGCCGCAGCGCAGCTCCTGGCCCGCCTCCTGCAGGGGCAGCCCGCCGAACACCGCCGTCTCGCGGATCTGCGAGAGGCCCACAAAGGCATGGCCCGCGAAACAGTCGAGGCCGCGCGTGAAGCCGGGCAGCGTGGCAACGGTGCGGTGGGCGCCGGTGAGCGGATCGAAGCGCACCAGGGTGCCGCGGCCGGAATCGAGCAGGAAGAGCTGGCCGTTGTAGAGGCGTGGCGAGTGGGGCATTGCCAGGCCGCGCAGCACCACCTCGCCCGAGGGCACATGGATCAGGCAGCCGCCCGTGGCCTTGCCCTCCCGCCAGCCGTTCTCGCTGTCGCCCTCGCCGAGGGCGGTCACGTAGGCCGGGGCGCGGCCGTCTTCCGCCAGCGCCAGGCCGTTGAGGTGGCAGCGATCGCCTGCCGCCCAGCCGCTGATGAACGGCGGCTGCCATTGCGGCACGAAGCTCCAGCTGCCCTCGATCGTGACCAGGCCGTTGAACAGGGTGTTCACCAGCCAGAGGCGATCGCCGCACCAGGCCAGGTCGTGGCCCATCAGCGGGCCGCTGTGGTGGCAGGAGCGGGCCAGAAAGGCGATGTCGTGCTGGCCTTCCGGCTTGATGCGCGGGGCGATCTCGCGGCTGGCGGGCAGGCTCCAGATGGCATCGCGGCTGCCCACCACCAGTCCTGTGGGCGTACGCGCCAGACCCATCGCCTGATCGAAGCGGGAGAAGCCCACCTGCAGCTGGCCCCGATGGCTGCCGAGGCTCACCACCCGGCCGGCCTGGTAGGTGGAGAGCAGCACCGAGAGGTTGAGCCGCTCCAGCAGGGCCGGCAGCGAGAGGCTGTGTTCATAGCGCACGGCCACGCTGCTGGGCACGGTTGCCGCGGTGGGATCGGGTGATGTCATGGCTGCGCTGCGGGGCGGGATCAGACCGGCTCAGGCACACCGAGGGCCTCCAGCAGGTGCGCGGCCCCTCCCTCCTGGCTGATCGCCCGGCGGCCTAAGTCATAGTTTTGGTTGTATTCGTTGAGGATGCTCTGCTGCACGGGTGCGGCAAAGGATTTGGTGTTATTGCTGGTGAACAGGCGCACGCGGCCGCTCTGGCCGCCCACGATGCCGAACTGCCGGTTGGCCACGGTGGTGACGTCGAGATCGAAGTAGCGGATCTGGAGGTTGCCGCGCTGAAATTCCCACTCCGGGGCGCTCTCCCCCCGCCAGGCGGTTTCAGCGAAGATCTGGGGGGAGGGCATCTTGTTCTGCAGGCCCGGGAAGGGGCCATCCACCAACGAACCCGGCGCGGCGACCGCCTCCTTGACGGTGCGTCCGAAGAGCTGGGCGAGATCGGCGGGGAGTCGGAAGCTGCTGAGGCTGTTGCCGGATTCGGCCACATTCATGCGCACGCCGGTGAGCGGATCCTTAATGCTGCTGTTGAAGAACAGGGTGAGATCAAAGGGCTCGGAGCGGCCCTGTTGCTGCTGGATGTGGCGGAGGGTGTAGGCGGCCGGGGCATTGTCGACATAGCCGCCATCCAGGAGCCTCACCTCGGCGGCCTTACTGGCGTTGCGATAGAGCCGATCGAAATTCTGATCGCTGGAGGCGCTGGCGGGGATGTCGAGTTCCAGTCGTCCGCCTCTGCGGAAGCTGGCCAGCGGTGACAGGCGCCGCAGGCTGGTGGTGAGGGCCTTCACCGACTGCCGCAGTGCCGGTCGCAACGAGCCCGGCGCCTGATCGAGGAGCGACTGAAAGGCAGCGGGCTGGGCAGCGGCGGCCAGGGCGGAGGAGGAGGCGACGGTGGCATCGATGATGCTGAGATTCGGGGAGATGGGGATGCCGCCGCGCACATCGAGGCTCACCCGTTTGCCGCGGGGGCCGAGCAGCTGGTCGTTGCTGTAGTGGAGCACGAGATCTCCGCTGGCGGGATCATCGGCCACGGCCACGAAGCCGCCGGCCTGGGAGGCGATGCTGCGCAACCCGAGGGGCCGGGCCTGGGCGCCTGGCAGGGAGGGATCAGCTCTGCTGAAGATGCGGTCGTCGCCGAAGGTGGCGGGCAGGCTGTGCAGCACTGAATCGGCGGTGCTGATGGCGGTGGCGATGATCAGGTCTTTGGTCTGGGCCCAGGGCTGGCGCGGCGCTTCGAGGTTGCGATTGGCCAGTTCATCGAGCATGCCGAGCGGCTGGTACACGAGCTGCTCGACAAAGGCGCGCCAGTCGAGCTGGGTTTCACCGAGGAAATCGGCGAGTTTGGCGACATAGCCGATCTGATCGAGGGCGGTATCGGCAACGCCGAGGGTTTCTGCGCTCTTGATCAGGCTGCGGATGGCTGGTTTGAGCTTGCGGCGGAGAACGTTCTCGAGGGTGCGGATCAGGGCACCGTTGTATCCGGTGGTGGTGTAGGCGTTGCGCTCGGTTTTGCTGTCGAACTGCTGCAGGAAATTCTGGGAGTAGGCGAGGTGGGAGAGGAACCAGGAGCCACCGGAGATGGCACCAATGCCTTTGACGTTTTTCATCAGATCGTCCATCGCCTCGCCGGCCGCACTGCCGCGCTCTTCCATCACATCGAGGGCACCGGCAAAGAAGCC
>JBBASO010000058.1:0-15310 GCA_040399265.1 Prochlorococcaceae cyanobacterium | reverse complement strand
GGCATCTGGAGCAAGATGCAGCGCCAGCAGAAGGCCTTCCACGAGATCTACGACGTGGCAGCCCTGCGGATCCTCTGCCCGAACCTGGAGAGCTGCTACCGGGCCCTGGCGGTGGTGCACGACACCTTCCGGCCGATCCCCGGCCGCTTCAAGGATTACATCGGTCTGCCCAAGCCGAATGGCTACCAGTCGCTGCACACGGCCGTGATCGGTCGGCATCGGCCGATCGAGGTGCAGATCCGCACCGCCGATATGCATCAGGTGGCGGAGTACGGCATCGCCGCCCATTGGAAATACAAGGAGGGCGGTTCACCTGCTGCCTCCGGGGCCGATGCGGAGCGCTTCAACTGGCTGCGTCAGCTGGTCGACTGGCAGAAGGATGGTGTCGGTGAGGACAGCGGCGACTTCCTGCGCTCGATCAAGGAAGACCTGTTTGATGAGGAGGTGTTCGTGTTCACCCCTAAAGGGGATGTGGTGGGCTTGCGCAAGGGTTCCACGGCGGTGGATTTCGCCTATCGCATTCACTCTGAGGTGGGCAATCACTGCCAGGGCGTGCGCATCAACGACCGCCTCTGCCCGCTGGCCACGCCACTGCAGAACGGCGATTTCGTGCAGGTGATCAGCGGCAAGAACGCCCACCCGAGCCTCGACTGGCTCAACTTCGTGGCCACGCCCACGGCGCGCAACCGCATCCGCTCCTGGTACAAGAAGAGCCACCGCGAGGAAAACATCCAGCGCGGCACCGAGCTGCTGGAGCGGGAGCTGGGCCGGGATGGTTTCGATGCCCTGCTCAATGGTGAGGCGATGGCCAAGGTGGCGCGCCGCTGCAATCTGATCGGCACCGAAGACCTGCTCGCTTCGCTCGGGTTCGGGGGGGTGACCCTGCACCAGGTGCTCAACCGGTTGCGGGAGGAGCTGCGGCTTGCATCGGAGACCGCCGCGCAGCCGCTCAGCAACGAAGACCTGGCCCGCAATGTCTCCGCCCAGGCCGAGGCCGCCACCGCCACCCGCCCGGCCGGCCAGCATCAGCACGGCGAGGCCAGTCCGATCCTGGGCCTGGAGGGCCTGGAGTACCGGCTGGGCGGCTGCTGCAGCCCGCTGCCCGGCGAGGCGATCCTCGGGGCGGTGGCCCTCGGCAACCACGGCATCACCATCCACCGTCAGGACTGCGGCAACGTGGCCCAGGTGCCGGCGGAGCGGCGCCTGCCGGTGCGCTGGAATCCGGCGGCGGTGGCCAGCCGCCGCTATCCGGTGCAGCTGCGGATCGAAGTGCTCGACCGGGTGGGTGTGCTTAAGGACATCCTCACCCGCCTGTCGGATCACCGCATCAACGTGAGTGATGCGCGGGTGCGCACCAACCCCGGCAAGCCGGCCCGCATCGATCTGCGGGTGGAACTGGAGAGCGGTGGCCAGCTGCAGGCCACGCTCAACCAGATCCGCTCAATGGCTGATGTGCTCGACATCGCCCGCACGGGCATGGGCTGAATGTGGCTCACACGGCCGTTCAGCGACGGCCGACCTTGCAGGTGATCGTGGCGACGTTCACGGCGCAGGCATCGTTGGCGTGGCTTTGTTGCACGTTCACCGTGTGGCTGGAGGAGCGGAACGTACGGCCTTCAACGCTGCAGTGCGATCCGTGATTCTTCTTTGTTGCATGGTCTTTCCCGGTCATCTTCAGCCGTCCAAGGCCGTAGATGGTCAGGGCGCCGCCGCGGATCGCTGCGCAATCCTGGGCCGTGAGGGGGGAGAGGAAGGTCATTGGCTTGCTGATCAAGGGTGGAGTGAGCGAGTGCCATCCGGAACCAGTCTGTGAAGGTGCCCCAGCGCGTTCGGCAGTCCTGAACATCTGCCGCACATCTCCGCCTGTCTGCTTTGGCGTTGCATGCGGATCCGCCCACAACGCCGCCGCTGGGTGACGATCGCAACAGTGAAGAAGGCCCGGCCCACCTACATGGGTCCTCAATCGTTTAAGCCGATCACCCCATGACCTCCGAACAGGCGGCCCAGCTGATTGATCAGACCCTGGCCCTGGTGCACGAGCGTCTGCAGGATCTGCAGCGCGAGGCGCGCGGGCCCGAGCAGCGCGCCCTGGCGGCCGAGTTCCGCGAGTGGAGCGATCCGGACGGCGGCCGCATCGATCTGATGATCTGCCCCGGCTTGGCGGGGGGCTGAGTCAACCGGTCGGGTCGGCCGCGGAGGCACCGCCGCGTTCCAGCCACCACCAGTAGAGCCAGCCGCCGGCCACCGCGCTGGCGGCGCCCACCAGGCTCGAGCCCAGCAGCAGCCGGTTTGCCACGCTCCAGCCCAGCTGCCCCAGGCCTTCGGCCTGCAGGGCCCCCAGCCCCGGCCAGGGGGTGCCAGGCCCCAGCAGCCAGCAGCCCAGCTGGTAGTTGAACCAGTAGAGCGGCACGTAGGTGAGCGGGTTGCTGATCCAGGTGCCCGCCGCCGCCAGCAGGTGGTTGCCCCGCAGTACCGAGGCCAGGCCGATCCCCAGCAGGGTCTGCAGCCCGAAGAAGGGGAAACAGCCGCAGAAGATGCCCGCCGCCAGCCCGCGGGCCCGCTGGCCGTGGCTGCCCTCCTGGGCCCAGAGCCAGGTGAGCAGGGCCCGGCCGCGCTGGATCAGGGCCCTGAGGGCGCCTGAGCGGCTGGTGGGGGGTTGAAATGGAGACATGAAACGGGTGGCGGCAGCGGTGGCACCGGCAGACACGATCGCCGCCGTGGCCACGGCCGTGGCGCCGGGGGAGGGGAGTGTGGCGATCGTACGGATCTCAGGCCCCCAGGCGGAGGCGATCGGCCGGCGGCTGTTTGCCGCACCGGGCCGGCAGGAGTGGCAGAGCCACCGGGTGCTCTACGGCCACGTGGTGGATCCCGCCAGCGGTGAGCGGGTGGACGAGGCCCTGCTGCTGCTGATGCAGGCGCCGCGCAGCTTCACCCGGGAGGACGTGGTGGAGCTCCACTGCCACGGCGGCCTGGTGGCGGTGCGGCGGGTGCTGGAGCTGGTGCTGGCGGCCGGGGCCCGCCGGGCCCTGCCCGGGGAGTTCAGCCAGCGGGCCTTTCTCAACGGCCGCCTCGACCTCACCCGCGCCGAGGCGATCGGCGAGATGGTGAGCGCCCGCAGCCGCCGGGCCGCCCAGCTGGCGATGGCCGGCATCGACGGCGGCCTGCAGCGGCGCATGGTCGCCCTGCGCGGCCGCCTGCTCGACCAGCTGGCCGAACTGGAGGCGCGTGTGGATTTCGAAGAGGACCTGCCGCCCCTGGATGGCGCGGCGGTGGCGGCCGAGCTGGCGGCGGTGCGCAGCGCGCTCGAGCAGCTGGTGGCTGAGGCCCGCCAGGGGGAGCTGCTGCGGCAGGGCCTGCGGGTGGCGATCGTGGGCCGGCCGAACGTGGGCAAATCGAGCCTGCTCAACCGGCTCAGCCGCCGCGAGCGGGCGATCGTGACCGACCTGCCCGGCACCACCCGCGACCTGCTGGAGAGCGAGCTGGTGCTCGAGGGCGTGCCGATCACCCTGCTCGACACCGCCGGCATCCGCCCCACCAGCGATCGGGTGGAGCAGCTGGGCATCGCCCGCAGCCGCGAGGCGCTGGCGGCCGCCGACGCGGTGCTGCTGCTGTTCGATCTGGCCGCCGGCTGGACGGCGGACGACGAGGCCCTTCGCCAGCAGGTGCCCGCCGGCGTTCCCCTGCTGGTGGTGGGCAACAAGGCCGATGCGGCCGGCATGCCGGCCGGCCTGGAGACCGGTGCCGCCGCCCTGCCGCCGCCGGCGGACGTGAGCCTCTCCGCCCTCAGCGGCGAGGGGCTGGCGGCGGCGGAGGCCGCCCTGCTTCGCTGCTGCGGAGCCGGGCCGCTGGAGGGTCTGCAGGTGGCCCTCAACCAGCGCCAGCGCGACCTGGCGGCGGCGGCTGCGGCCAGCCTGGAGCGGGCCCTGACGGCGGCCGATCAGCAGCTCCCCTGGGACTTCTGGACGATCGACCTGCGCGCCGCCGTGCGCTCCCTGGGCGAGATCACCGGCGAGGAGGTGAGCGAAGCGGTGCTCGATCGGGTGTTCGCCCGGTTCTGCATCGGCAAGTAGGGCTTTCTGGCTTCGGCGGGCCTAGACCCAGAGGCATCTGCTCCCTCCTGCCGCCCATGCCGCTGCCCCTCTTCCGCCCCGCCCTGCTCGCGGCCTTGCTGTCGCTGGTCAACCCCGTCGCTGCCGCCTCACCGCCGGCATCGGCGGGTCTGGAGAGCTGCGCCGCCCCGCGCCCCGGCCGCTATGTGCTGCTGGGCAGCGGTGAGCACCGCGGTGAGCCGGTGGCGCTGCTGCTGCAGGAGCGCTGGCACGCCGATGGCCGCGTGGAGGGGGTGCTCTACCGCCGCCAGGGGCAGCGCTTCGAGGAGGCCCGCACCAGCGGTCTGTGGAAGGCCGATGCCCACTGCTGGGCCACGGTGGAGCGGCGGTTGCAACCGGCCGGTTCCGTGATGGCTGAAGCCGTGGCGCTCGACCAGCGGGGCCTGCCCCGCGCCTCCCTGGTGCTGGCGCCCGATGAGGTGCTCTCGCTCCGCTACGTGCCCCAGCCGGACACCGCCTGCAGCCCCGCCCTGTTGGATGGCCTGGTAACCAGCCAGCAGCACGGCCGCAGCTGGCAGGGCGGCCGCTGGCGGGCCAATGCCGTGGTGCAGCGCGAGTGGTGGAGCGCTGGCATCGTGCAGGGCTGGGCCGTGTCGAGCTACGCCGGCCAGGTGGAGCGGGCCGGCTACAGCGGCCGGCTCCAGCTCGGCAGCGACTGCCTGGGCACGATGACCCAGCGCGATGCCCTCGGCACCGCCTACGACTACCGGGTGGTGGTGCTGGCCGGTGGCGGCGGCTATTTCTATCTGCAGACCGACCCCACCAACCTCACCCTCGGCCTGCTGCAGCACCAGCGCTGATTGGGGAGAACAATGGGGGCTGGCCTGCACTTCTCCACCGCCGATGCCCGCCGATCCCACCAGCGCGCCAGCGCCTGAGTCTCTCGATGCGTCTCTTGATGGCCTGAGCCCGTCCCAGCGGGCGCTGCTGCGCATTGTGTGCTGGGTGGCCTGGGCGGACGGCGACTTCGCCGCCGAGGAGCGGGAGCTGATCGACAAGCTCGGCCAGCGACTGCTGCCGGTTGATGCCGTGGCCGCTGCGGCGGCATCGGCCGCTGCGTTGGCCAGCGAGCCCCCCTCGGCTGAGGAGCTGGCGCCCCTGGTGGCCGCCCTTGAGGGCAGCGACCAGCGCCAGCTGGCGGTGAAGCTGGCGCTGCAGATGGTGAGCGTCAACCGGCGGCCCGGCGATGAAGCGGCAATCAACCCGGCTGAAAAGGGGGCCTACCGCCAGCTGCTGGAGGCCCTGGATCTGCCGGAGAGCGAGGTGAAGGAGGCGGAGTGGGCGGCGCAGCAGGAGCTCGCCCAGCCCCGCAGCCTGCTGGAGCTGATCGGCGCCACCCTCAGCGGCTTCGGCGCCTGGCCCGCCCTCGAGAACGGCCAGCTGCCGCCTGGGTACTGGCTCTGATGGCCGGTTTCCCCGCCGCGCTGCTGTCGATCACCCCGGCGCTGCTGCGGCAGTTGGAGCAGTGGCTGGCCGAGGATCTGGGGCGGGGTGATCTCACCGCTCCGGCCCTGAGCGGCCGCCAGGGCCGGGCCCATTGGCAGTGCAAGGCCGACGGCCTGTTCTGCGGCGGTGTGTTGGTGGAGCCCCTGTTCCGCCTGCTCGATCCGGCGCTGCAGGTGCGGTTGCTGGTGGCCGACGGCGAGCCGGTGCGCGCCGGCCAGCGGCTGCTGGAGCTGGAGGGTGCCGCCAGCGCCCTGGTGGCCGGCGAGCGCACGGCCCTCAATCTGGCGATGCGGCTGAGCGGGGTTGCCACCGCCACCGCCGCCCTGGTGGCCCAGCTGGCGGGCAGCGGCGTGCGCCTGGCCGACACCCGCAAGACCACCCCGGGCCTGCGGGTGCTGGAGAAGTACGCCGTGCGCTGCGGCGGCGGCGTGAACCACCGCCTCGGCCTCGACGACGCCGCCATGCTCAAGGAGAACCACCTGGCCTGGAGCGGCGGGGTGGGGCCGGCGATCGCCGCCGTGCGGGCCGGCGCCCCCTGGCCGGCGCGGGTGATCGTGGAGGCGGAAACCGCCACAGAAGCCGAGGCGGCCGTGCGGGCCGGCGCCGATGCGCTGCTGCTCGATGAGTTTCCGCCCGAGCAGCTGGCCGTGCTGGTGCCGCGGCTGCGCCAGCTGGCCGGCGGGGCGGCCCTGGTGCTCGAGGCCTCGGGCGTGCCCCCCGACGGCCTGGCTGCGGTGGCGGCCTGTGGTGTGGATCTGATCTCCACCAGCGCACCGGTGAGCCGCTCGGCCTGGCTGGATCTGAGCATGCGCTTCGAGCCGGGCTGGGTGTAGCCGCCGGCCTCGACAACCGGCCTTCCGCTCTGCAGACTGCACGGATACCTCCCGAACCGCTCCCCTGTGTTCCGTTTCGGTCTTCCCCGGATCACCACCCGCCTCGCTACCCGCCTTGCCACCAGGCTTGGCAGCGCCTGCGCGGCCGGGCTGCTGCTGGCCGGCACCGCCGTGCCAGCCCGGGCTGCCGACGTGCTGGAGCGGATCGCCCGCAGCGGCGAGCTCGTGCTGGTCGGCTATGGCGACCTGCCGCCCCTGCTCAGCGCCCAGCCCGGTCGCCAGCCCGAGGGTTATGCGGCCCTGGTGGCCGAGCGCATCGCCGCCGAACTGAGCCGGGCCGTGGGACGCCCGGTGAAGGTGCGTTTCCTGCCGGTGCCGGCCGGCTCCAGCCCGATCCAGGCCCTCAGCAGCGGCAAGGCTGATCTGGCCTGCGGCTTCCCCTTCAGCTGGGAGCAGGACATGCGCATCGACCACTCCCTGCCGATCGGCCTTTCCGGTCTGCGGCTGCTGGCGCCGGTGGGTCGCTTCGATGGCTCGCCCGCCTCTCTGGCCGGCCGTTCGATCGGCGTGGTGCGCAGCTCCCTCGCCGAAGGTGAACTGCAGGGCATGCAGCCCCAGGCAAAGTCGGTGCCGTTCGACAGCCTGCCGGCGGCCCTCTCCGCCCTCCAGAGCGGCAAGGTGGATGGCGTGATCGGCGATTCGATCGTGCTGGCGGGCCTGGCCCAGAGCCGCGGCCTCCAGGGACTGATCCTCTCGCCGGAGCTGCCCTATGAGGTGTATGGCGTGGCCTGTCTGGTGCCGCAGAACGCCTCCGCCTACCGCCATCTGGTGAACCTGGCGATCGCCCGCATGCTGCAGGACTATCTGGACGGCGAGCCGAAGACGCTCGCAGCGGTGAACAGCATCCTTGGCCCCAGCAGTGCGATCGGTATCCCGCAGCCGCGGCTGCAGGCGATCTTCGAGGGCGTGCTGATCGGTGTCGAGACCATCCGCATCGTGCCCGCCGCCGCTACGGCTCCCTGACGTCAGCCATCCCCTGCTCCTTCCCTTCGTCTCGCACCACCCGGTTATCTGCCATGGCGTTTTTCTCCCGCTCCCGCCTGTTCGGCCTGCTGTTTCTGCTCACCCTGCCGCTCGATGGCGCGGCGGCGCTGGCCCTGGCGGCCAGCCAGCAGCAGAGCCAGCCGCCCGTGCCCACCCTCAGCCTCGAGGAGCGGCTGCAGCGCATCGGCGAGGCCGTGCAGCAGCTGGATCCCCAGGCCAGCGGTGAGGCTGCCGCTGAGGGAGTGCCCGACGACGCCCTCTCCTTCGTGTTCGTGAACGCACCAGCGGCGGGCTGGGTGAACGGCGGCTTCCGCAACGGCGGCTTCTACAACGGTGGCTTCCGCAATGGCGGCTTCGCCAACGGCGGTTTCCGCAACGGGGGCTTCGCCAATGGCGGCTTCCGCAACGGCGGCGGCTGGCGCAACGGCGGTTTCCGCAACGGCGGTTTCCGCAACGCCTGGTGATGGCGGCTGAAGCCTGCGGCCCGGTGCGGCTGCTGGTGATCCAGCCCACCCCCTTCTGCAACCTCGATTGCGACTACTGCTACCTGCCCGATCGGGGCAACCGCAGACGCATCGGTTTTGCGGTGCTGGAGGCGGCGGTGGAGCGGGTGCTCGACAGCCCCTGGTTTGAAGGTGGCTTCACCCTGCTCTGGCATGCGGGTGAGCCGCTCACCATGCCGATCGCCTTCTACGACGAGGCCACGGCCCGGATCCAGGCCCTGCTGTCCCAGCGCGGTCTGCCGCCCTCCACGGTGATGCAGTCGCTGCAGACCAACGCCACCACGATCGATGGCGCCTGGTGCGACTGCTTTGAACGCAATGGCATCCATGTGGGCGTGAGCATGGACGGGCCGGCCTTTCTGCACGACGCCCACCGGGTCACCCGCACCGGTCTGCCCACCCACGCCGCCGTGATGCGGGGCATCGGCTGGCTGCAGCGGCGCGAGATTCCCTTTCAGGTGATCTGCGTGCTCACGGCCGAATCGCTGCACCATGCCGAAGCGATGGCCGATTTCTTCCTGGAGCACGGCCTCACCGACGTGGGCTTCAACATGGAGGAAACCGAGGGCGCCAATGCCCATTCCAGCCTCGATGCCAGCGGCGCGGCGCGGCTGGAGCTGGAGGAGCGCTACCGGGCCTTCATGGCGGCGATCTGGCGCCGCAGCCGCGAGCAGCCCGACCGCCTCTGCATCCGCGAGTTCGATGGGGTGGCCAGCCTGGCTTGCAGCGGCGCTCGCATGGCCGCCACTGACATGAACATGCCGTTTGTGATCGTGAACGTGGATGCGGCGGGCAACACCTCCACCTTCGACCCCGAGCTGCTGTCGGTGACCACGGCGGAGTATGGCGATTTCAGTTTCGGCAACGTGCTCAGCGATTCGCTCGAGCGGATGGCGGCCACGCCAAAGTTCCAGCGGGTGGCGGCGGAGATCGCCAGCGGTGTGGAGCGTTGCCGCAGCAGCTGCGAGTATTTCGGCCTCTGCGGCGGTGGCGCCGGCAGCAACAAGTATTGGGAGCACGGCAGCTTCGACTGCTCCACCACCCAGCACTGCCGCTACCGCATCCAGCTGGTCACCGATGTGGTGGTGGAGGGCATGGAGCGGGAGCTGGGGCTGGCGAGCTGACTGGGCGTCTGCCGTTGCCCTGCCCCTTGGCCGCCACCTCAGCCACGTAGTCCCTGTAGGCCTTTTGGGTCAGCTGGACGACCATGGTGATCTTCAGTCCCTCCCGGCCGAATCAGCCCGAATCAGCAGGCGATGCGGCGTCGCTGACGAGCTCCGCGCGCCCAGGGATCTGGAACTTCCGGCGAACAGTCGACAGATCGGCGTTGCGAGTTCTGCACCCCAGCAGTGCCAGGCCCAGGGGCAGGGTGCTGATGGAGCGAAGAGCTGAGCAGCAGGTATGAGGCATATTGGGTATAAGGCATTCAATGCGCTCGCCCCCAAGGAGGGTTTTCTTTTACTTCGCTTCTATCAGCTGAGGCAGCTTCCATGTTCCCTTCAGAACTGGATTCTTGGGGCCATACAAACGCGCCACGAAGAAGAAGGGGCCGGCCGGTGCAGGCAGCCAGTTCGAGGCCTTGTCGGGGCCTGGATTCTCATTCTGGATGTAGATCTCTAGGGATCCATCCGCCCCGAGCTTGAGGCCTGGTGTGCGATCGCCAATTGAATAGCGGTTCAGAGGATTCTCCACGAGCAGGCGCTCCGGCAACTTGTACATCGTTATCGACCAAAACTCCGTTACCGGTGGCAGCTGGCTCGGCTCAAAACGCATCACCCAGCGTTTGCGACCATCGAGCACCTTGCCATCTGGTCCCGTCTGTTGGCTGGCGTAAAAGGCCTCTTCACTGCTGTTCCCATAGATGCCCAGCATGGCTCCCATGGCGCGGAAGGTGAGGTAGTCAGGCCCCAGTTCCTGTCTGGTGCCGAAGAAGCCCTGGGAGCTTGTCTGGGTGAGAGCCTTCGCTTTGAGCTCCTGGGCGGCGCTGGCCACGCCGTCCTCCATGGCGGCTCGGATGGAGGGATCGAGCTGGGCTGGATCGAAGGGGACCCCTGGCCCGATGCCGATCCGCGCGAAGCGCACCATCATCTGGCGCTCCGATGGCACGGTGGGCATGAAGGGCAGGAGGGCGTTGAGATAGCTGATGAAGCCGATTCCTTCGGCTTTTTTGGCATCCCAGACGGGCCAGGCCACCGCCGGGGCTGCGGCTGGGGCTGCCGTGCCGGTGAAGCGGGAGAGGGGAGTGAGGGTGTATTGGGCCTGGAGCGCCTGCAGCGCAGGAATGTCGGCAGGTCCGTTGAGCTGGGTGCGGGTGAGGGTGCCGACGAAATCGGTCTCAGCGCGGAACACTCCAGTGATGCCCTTGGGCACGGTGCCGTTCCAGCGAGGGCCTGCTAGCAGGTAGGTGCCGGCCTGGCGACCGGTGGAGCGCACGCCGGTGTAGGCGAAGTTGTGGGTGTAGAGATCAAACCACTGGTTCACGTAGTAACGCGGCGCCGGCACGGCTGGCAGCGTCAGCACGATCGGTTCGGCCCGCAGATCCAGCCAGGCCCAGGAATAGGGCGTGTCGTTGTTGGGGGTGACGATATCGGTATCGGCTGGGGTGGCAGAGCGGGCGTAATGGCGGAACTGATTGAAGCCGCCCACGTAGCCAGGAAACGCCTTGTTCTGGGTTTGATTCCAGAGGGTCTGATAGCCCTGGAGCGGCGCATAGGCATAGAGCCAGGCCTCCTTGGCGATCGCCCTGGCTTCTGCGGGGGAGAGCGCGATACCTCGCGGCTGGCTGATCGGAGCGAGGGCCGGAGCGCTCACTCCGATCTGCGCCTGCAGGGGAGAAGGCACGCTGCTCAGAGCCAGTAGGCCTGCCAGGCAGGCGAGAGCACAGCGCCCGCCGGAGTGCGATGTCCGGAAGAGTCGGGTCATGGCTTGAGGGGTTCGATGTCGTTGAGCTGCCAGGCCTTGCTGAAGTAGGGCTCGGTGGGGCCGTAGAAGCGGAAGTAGGCAAACCAGCCCTTGCCTGGGATCGTCTGGATCCAGTTGGTGGCGCCGGCGGGCTTCACCGGCCCGAAGAACACATCCACCGAGCCATCGGCGTTGGTCACCAGGTCGGGTTTGCGGGAGCTGAGATCGGCGGCGCCCTGGGGGGTGATCACCGGCCCACGGCTGAGGTTGTCGTAGAGGGTGATCGACCAGAACTGCTTCACCGGTGCGCCGGCCGGCACCCGCATCCGGTAGGTGCGGCCGCCATCAAGCCACTGGCCGCGGGCGTCCTTCGAGGCCTCCAGGTACACCTGGCCGAAGCCCACGATGCGGCCCTGCATCCCCACCGACATGCCGATCGCCTCATAGAACCAGGAGCTGCGCTCGTCGAACTGCACGCGGCGCTTGTCGGGCGATTCCTGATCGAGGTCGAACAGCACGGCGTACTCCCAGTGCTTGTTCGGATACACCGTGGCGCCGGGGGTGCGCTTCTCGTAGGCGATGGTGCGGGCCATCAGATCGCCCAGCTGGGCCGCTTCGCCGAGGATCCGCACCTGGCGGGCATCGGGGTTGAAGGCCTGGCCCGGCGCAAGGCCCAGCGGCGACAGCATCCCGAACATCATGCGGTCGCGGGGGGCGACGGGCTCATTGGCATAGAGCTCACTGAGCAGGCGCCAGTAGGTGAGATCGGCGGGCTGGGCCGATTGCCAGGGGCGACCACCCACTTCGCTGTAGCCGGTGGCCGGCGGATTGGCCCGCTGGTTCCAGCCGTAGAGGCGGTGCTGGCGCACGGTGGCCTCGGCCACGGCCTTGTCCGGTGCCAGGCCGCGGGTGCCGAACCACACCTGGTTGCTGGGGGAGCGGAAGATCCTGTAGCCCGGCGCCACCACCTCCGGCCCACCGGGGGGCAGGATCAGATACTTGCCGCCGGCACCCTTGTCGGGCCCGGTCTGGCCCATGTCGGTGATCGGCTGCTGCCAGATGTCCATCACCCCACCGGCGATGAGCCCGGCCGGCACCTCCACCACCAGTGGGCCCTGCTTGGCCAGATCCCAGAAACTGAAGGCGTAGAGGGTGGTGATATTGGGGGTGAGCATCCCCGCTTTGTCCTGGAGGGTGCGGTAGAGCAGTACGTCGCCGTTGCGCACCCCCATGGTTTTCGCCTGGGCGTCGTAGAGCGCCTTGAAGCCCACCGCCGGCAGGGCCCAGAGATAGGCCTGGGTGGCACGCTGCAGGTCGAGTTCGTCGTAGAGCTTCTGGGCGGTGGCGGCGGTGGGGTAGCCGTTCTCCAGTTGGAGAGGCCCGAGCCTGGTCTGTTGAACGCTGGTCTCACGAACGTTGGACCGAAGCACCTCAGAAGCTGAAGGCTGCCTGGCCTGCACGCCACTGATCAGACAGAGGCTGGCCAGGGAGGCCATCAGCGAATTCCGAAGCAAACAGGGCACCGTTCGGTTGTGTCAGCGCCCAACCCTAATCGCTTGTTCAGCAGGAGAGCAGCCAATACTCCGAAATCAACGCTGCCCCTGAGTGGCAGGCAAGGATCTTGCAGTGGCGAAGCTGAGAGCTGTTGGCGGCCTGTTCACTCAAAGCGCTTGTTATCCGCTCCTCTACGCCGAGACACTTTTCTCGAGTGCTTCCTGAGCTAGTGAATTGAGACTCATTCCTTGCGCCTCAGCAGTCATCGCTAACTTCTCATGCAGTTCAGGCGGAATCCGAAGATTGAACTTGCCTGAATAGTGTCTTCGGGGCTTGATTCCTTGCTCCTTGCATACCTCAAGAAAGATGTCCAATGACTTTTTGAATTCTCGGCGAAGCTCCTCAGGGCTGGACCCATAAAAGTCCGCCCCTCCAGAAAGTCCAAGAATTTCCCCACGAAACTGATCCGTCTCCTCGTCGTAGTCAATTTTGGCGTGGTAGCCACCCACATTCATGAGATTCATGGTGTTACTCCGTGTTCTTAAAACCATTTGCGGATCGAAGCAACAGCACCCTTGTCTGTATCGGGCGATGGGTGGGGTCTGTGGAAAACCCTGACTTCGCCAAACAGAACGACCGCAACTCGGCTGCCCGCCCTCTCACTGACATCCCCACCAAGCTCCTGAAACAGGGCCTCGATGTCCCTCCACGGCAGGCTGCCGCATACGGGACGGGAGAAGATCAGCTCAAGGGTGCGCTGGTGCTTCCGCTTCATTCCAGCATGGTACTGCCTCCCGGTACCAGGTGCGGCGTCCGGTTAACGGCTTGCTGGATACGGATATCGCTGGCCATAAACTGCCCGCAGAGAGCTGAAGCGAAAGCATCACCCAAGGGGATAGTGAATCTGCGGTGGCGGGTCAGGTGAATGGCCGTGTTAGAGAGTGGCAGCTTTGTCGGGAACAATCAAAGGAAGGATCCTTGATGTAACCATGGCCAGAACCTCAGCAGATGCAGGCGCAATCAGCTTCGCTTTCCTGGCGCGCCAGTCAAGACTCTTGAGTTGATCAGTAAGAACGACACCGTTCACGCCGCCACCCTCTGGCAAAGCCACTTCAAATGGATAGCCCTTTACACGAGAGGTCACTGGACAGAACAAGCCCAAGCCAACCTTTCTGTTGTAAGCCTTCGGTGAGATCACCAGGGCCGGTCGCCTTCCAGCCTGCTCACTACCTGTCTGTGGTGTGAATTCAAGCCATACTAGATCCCCGCGTTCAGGAACATACGCCGTAGACACTAGAAGATCTCCGCGCCAACAGCTGATCCCGTATCAACAGAGGAATGGAGATTGTTGTCTGTGATCCCTGCCATAAGTTCATCCAGGCTGAGGCGTGTTGGCAGCGCTGGCTTCACCACAAGCTCACCGTCCTTGGCACTGAGGCTGACTGCACTACCAGCACCAAGGCCAATCTGCTCAGCCAGGCCACGTGGAATCCTCACGCCGAGGCTGTTTCCCCATTTCTGGACCCGGGTCTGCATGGGAACACAACGGCTATACGAGGAGTATACCAGCTTTGCTCTGCAGCCGCTCCGCCCCCATCTCTTTAACGGCTAAGCTCACCGGACGGCGATCGCCTTTGCAGCTTATCCACTTAGTAACGCTCCGTTCCGCGTGCAGCGGAATGTTATGCGTAAAACTTAAGGTCGAAACTGACCGCCTAATCTATATTTTCCCTAACCGGTCAACTCTTTCAGCTTGGACTGCCGACCGCCTCAAGCAAAATCTTCATAAGTTCAACATGTTGATTGTCAAAACTCCTGGACAGGCAATTCTTAACGCCCTTTCACACGGCGGAAATCCCAAGAAACGTTGAGAACTACTGAGCCGTGATTGACTGTCATTTCGTCTTTTAAGTAATTAATATTCGTGAACCTTCTTAGATAGGAATAATCAGTCTTGTAAGCTGAATTCAATTTCCTTTGCAACTCAGGATTTAGGGTCGGAACGTTATCCCCATCGGGTAAAATCCCCTGTCGTCGCAATCGCTCAACCCTTGCCAAAATTTCCTCTTCACCAGGTCGCTTCCCAGTACGTCTAAAAATTTCTTCATCTTGTTCGATCATTTTTTCGAGTTCCTGATGTAGTCTCGGATTATCTGCGATCGCTTGCCCGGTTTTCGTAACTCGGTCTAATTCTGCTTGCTCTGCAGGCGAAAACTTCACCGGACGATTGGCTGCACTAGCAGCTTGAGCAGGTTGGTCCGAGGTATTAAACCGAACCTGCATTGCTTCATTTTCTCGTTGGATCGACTGCCCTTTAGCATCTACGCAAACGGGCAGGCGAATAAACTGTGAAATGATGAACTCATAGCTGTTTTTTGGCATCTGTTCGTCATTAGTGTAGATAGACATCAGCGAATCGGCAATACTCACTGGAACTGGACTGACAGTCTTACAGGTAGCAACGATCCGACCGGACTCAGAAACCACATAAGGTGTGGTCACTGCGATCGCACCACGCATCTCATACTGAAACGCGGTTGGATTAGGATCGTAAATACTGGCTGGCTTCTGCTTCAATTCCACGTCGGCGATCGCAGTGTAAGCATGATTTCCAGAACTCCGAATCTGGATTGTACCGATATAATCTGGAAACCAATAGGTAGAGTTGCCGCGATATTTTCCTGGCTCGGGTTTCGCGATTACTGGAGATACTGCGTAGAGGGAAGAAGTCGTCGTTCCAATCGTCAGTGCAGCCACTAAACCAGCACTACAACCCAACACTTTCCGAAACTCTTTCATAATCGCTCAATACGAAGATTTGACTATGACTATAGCGGATGTTATGGCCTCAGTCTAATTTAGGCTGCTAAACTTTATACAAAGAGGTCAGTTTGTCAATTGATATCAACTTCTTCCAAATGTTCCGGAGTATCAATCGACCCTACTAGAGAAGCGATCTATCAACAATGCATAACGCTCA
>JBBASO010000057.1:0-15663 GCA_040399265.1 Prochlorococcaceae cyanobacterium | reverse complement strand
CGTTGCGCTCCGGCAGGCCGTGGTTGCCCTTGTCGCCCCGCTCCCAGATGCCGTAGTCGGCCACCCGGTAGGCCTGGGCCACGTAATACACCAGGTTCTGGATGAAGTCGCGCTCATGGCTGGAGCGCACCACCACCAGGCCGGCGCGGGTGAGCTGGGCCAGCTGCAGCAGGAACAGGCCGGTGGCATCGAGCTGGAGGTGGCCCCAGCCGTCGTCGGGCACCGCCGGGTTGCCCGAGTTGGTTTTGAACTTGGCGTGGATGGCGTCGAGCCGGTGGAGGGTGTGCTTGAAGCGCTCCACCTTCGGGGCCTGGCGCAGCATCGCGTTCATCAGGCCGCGCATCAGCAGCAGTACCCGCTGCTCCAATTCGAAGGTGCGCCGGCAGGCGCCCCGCTGGCGCCGGTGGGCCAGGGCCAGCCCCCACACGCACTGGATCGAATAGACGCAGTCGCGCACCCAGGCGTCGCCGTAGTTGCCGTGCACCGTGTGGGCGGTGCTGGCCGGCAGCAGACCGGTGATCGGATGCTGGCGCTGCAGCACCACCGCCTCGATCTGGCGGTCGAGCTCTTCCAGCAGGATCCAGGCTTGCCCATCCCTGTCTCCCGAATCCGCTCCCCCTGCGGCGGCTGGGGCACTGGCCATCTCGGAACGCGGCATCGGCTTCGGGCGGCGGACAGGCGGCGGACTGGGCCCAGCTGGCAATCCCAAGGGAAAACCAAAGGAGCACCAGCCATAGATTCTCACTCCCAGACGCACCATCGATGGCAGCAACCGCAACCGACGGTCCGGGATCGCTCCCGCAGGCCCGCCGCACCACCGTGCTCGGCGTGCCGGTGAATGCGTGCAGCGATGCCTTTGCCGCCGCCCTGGCGTTGCGCCGCCTGGGCGGCGGTCAGATCGTGACCCTCAACGCTGAAATGACGATGGCTGCCCGGGCTCTGCCCGAGCTGGGGCGCGCCATCGCCGCTGCCGAGTTGGTGATTCCGGACGGCGCCGGCGTGGTGTGGGCGCTCGGGCGCCAGGGCCTGCGGGTGCGCCGCAGCCCCGGGATTGAACTGGCCCGGCGCCTGCTGGACCATGGCGCCGCCCAAGGGTGGCGGGTGGCGCTGCTGGGTGCCTCACCGCCGGTGATGGAACGGCTGCGCCAGCGGCTGGCGGCGGAGATCCCTGGTTTGCAGCCTGTGTTCTGCGCCCACGGCTACCAGCCGCCGGAGGCCTGGCCCGGTCTGGAGCGGCAGCTGCTTGCCGCTGAGCCCGATCTGGTGCTGGTGGCCCTCGGCGTTCCCCGTCAGGAAACCTGGATCGCCGATCTCCCCGGCCGCCAGTCCGGCCTGTGGATGGGGGTGGGCGGCAGCTTCGACGTCTGGGCGGGCGTCAAAAAAAGGGCCCCCGCCTGGATGGGAGCCCTGCAGATCGAATGGTTGTACCGGTTGATCCAGGAACCGAGCCGTTGGCGCCGCATGCTGGCGCTGCCGGCTTTCGCGTGGGCTGTGCTGCGGGGGGGCTGAGCCCGGTTGGGAAGGGATCAGCGGAAGCCGACCGAGGCTTGCCACACGAAGGCGAGCAGCAGGAAGAAGAAGGGGATGATCGGCAGAATGTCGACCAGGGGAGCGAAGGCCTGGTAGGCCTCGGGCAGCTGGGCCAGGGTGTGCAGGGCGTAAGCGGCCATCCCGTCACTCAAGAGTCGCGTGAAGCGGACGCTACCACGTGTGCGCGGCCGGGGAGTCGGGCAGCCAGGGAGCGAAATCCTCTGCAAAACAGCCGTCCTGGATCGCCTGGGCCATGGCCCGGGTGAAGCGCAGCAACTGGCTGAGGTTGTGCAGGCTGAGCAGGATCTGGCCCACCATCTCGTCGGCCCGGATCAGGTGGTGCAGATAGGCCCGGCTGTGGCGGCGGCAGGCCGGGCAGCCGCAGCTGGCATCGAGCGGGCTGTGGTCGTGGCGGAAGCGGGCGTTCTTCAGGTTCCAGCGCTCGCCGCCCACCAGGGCCGCCCCGTGGCGCCCCAGGCGGGTCGGCAGCACGCAGTCGAACAGATCGAAGCCCTGGGCCACGGCGATCGCCAGTTCCGGCAGGGTGCCCACGCCCATCAGATAACGGGGCACTGCCTCGGGCAGCAGTGGCCCCACCTGGCGCACGATGCGGTGCATCTCCGCCGCCGGCTCGCCCACGCTCACGCCGCCCACAGCGATGCCGGGCAACCCCATCGCCGCCACCACCCGGGCCGACTCGGCGCGCAGGTGCGGAAAGCAGCCCCCCTGCACGATGCCGAACAGGGCCTGATCCCCGCGGTCGTGGCTGGTGACGCAGCGCTCCAGCCAGCTGTGGGTGCGGCGACAGGCCGCCGCCACATCCGCCTCGCTGGCGGGGTAGGGCGGACATTGGTCGAAGGCCATCGCCACGTCGGCGCCGAGGGTCATCTGGATCGCCATCGAGCGCTCGGGGGTCAGCTCGATCCGACTGCCGTCCCGCGGGGAGCGGAACACCACGCCCTGATCGCTGATCCGGTTGATGTCCCCCAGGCTGAACACCTGGAAGCCGCCGGAGTCGGTGAGGAGCGGTCCGTCCCAGTCCATGAAGCGGTGCAGGCCGCCCGCCTCGGCGACGATCTCCTCACCGGGCTGCAGGTGCAGATGGAACGTGTTCGCCAGCACCATCTGGGCGCCGGTCTCTCGCAGCTGGACGGGCAGCACCCCCTTCACGGTGGCCAGGGTGCCCACCGGCATGAAGCGGGGCGTCTCCACCACCCCATGGGGGGTGTGGAAGCAGCCGCAGCGGGCCCGGGTGCGGGGGCAATGGGCGGTGATCCCGAACGAGAACGGCGCTGGGGATGGCTGGGGTGAAAAGCTGATGGCGCCGGTGCCGTGCTGCGCCGACGCTAGTGGTCGCCTGGCTGTCCTCCTATCTCCGCCGCTGCTCCCCCCCCACCATCCACGCCCCCCTCCGCGCACGCTTCGCCAGAACCTGCGCCGTCGGAAGGGTCGGCACACGGCTGGCTCGCTGATCTGGCCGGGGCGTGGATCTTCTATTCGGTGCTGCCGGCCTGGCCCGGCATCGCCCCCCGCTTTGCGCGGATCGCCCGCTTCGCACCGCTGATCGGGCTGGTGCTGGGCGGGCTGCAGGCTCTGCTGTGGCTGGCCACGGCGGACCGACTGCCAGGCGGTGCGCGGGTGGCACTGGTGATGGCCCTTGCTCTCTGGCTCAGCGGCGGCCTGCACCACGATGGCGCCCTCGACACGGCCGACGGCCTGGCCGCCGGGCCGCGGCATCGCCTTGAAGCGATGGCCGACAGCCGGGTGGGTGCCGCCGCCGTGCTCGCCGCCGCCCAGCTGGCCCTGCTGCGCGCTGCCGGGCTGCTGTGTCTACTGGAGTCGCCGGGGTGGCAGGCGGCGGCAGCGTTGGTGGCGGCGGCCTTCTGGGGCCGGGTCTCACCGCTGTTGGCGATGCAGTCCTACCCCTATCTGAGGGCCGGGGGCACGGCCGCCTTTCATCGGCGGCACTGGCGTGGGCTGAGGCGGGAACTGCGGCCAGCCTTGGTGCTCGGTGCGCCCCTGCTGCTGGCCGCCGCCGCCTCGCCCGCTGGTGCCGCTGCGGCGTGGATCGGCCTGGCTCCCACCCTGCTGGTCCCCCGCTGGCTGGGGCGGCGGCTCGGCGGCCACAGCGGCGACAGCTATGGCGCCTGCGTGGAGTGGGTGGAGGCGCTGGCGCTGCTGCTCAGTGGGATGGTGCTGGTTCAGGCGGCAGGCTGAGCTGGAAGTTGTTGCCCCGCGGCGGGGAGCCGCTCACCAGGGTCAGTGCACCGCCCAGCTCGGCGGCCAGCTGACGGGCGAGGGCCAGCCCCAGACCAGTACCGGGCCGCTCGGCGCCGCGGCTGCCCCGCTGGCCCGGTTCGAAGATCCGCTCCCGCTCCCCGGCCGGGATCGGTTCGCCGCCATCCCACACCGCCAGCATCCAGCCCCCGTTCGGCTGTTCCTGCACATCCAGCCCCACCGGCGCCCCCGCGGGGCTGTAGCGGAAGGCGTTCTCCAGCAGGTTCGCCAGGATCTCCGCCACCGCACCGCTGTCACCCTGCCAGCCGGGCAGGCGTTCCGGAGCGTGCCAGGGCCTGCTCTGCAGGGCAGCGGTGGCTGCTGCGCGCTGCAGCAGCGGTTCGAGCAGTGGCGCCAGCAGCTGCTGCCGTTCGCCGTTCAGGCTGGGCGGCAGCAGCAGGGGCGTGGCGTCCGGCTGGGAGGGGAGTGCGGGCTCGCTCTCCTCGATGGTGCTGATCGCATCCACATAGCGCTGCAGCTGCTGCTCCTCCTGCAGCAGCCCCTCCACCAGGGAACGGTTGCGGGGATCGTGCTCGAGCCGGCGCAGCAGCAGCTGGGCAAAGGTGCGCAGTGCGGCCAGGGGATTGCGCAGCTGGTGCAGGAGCACCTGCAGCTGCTGCTGTTGCCGCTCCAGCCGCAGCAGCAGCCGGCGATGCTCCAGATCCAGGCAGAGCCCTTCGGTGAGGCAGAGGCTGGCCGCGTGCAGGCGCTGTCGCAGGGGATCGGGCCAGGGCAGGACCGCCGTTTCCACCTGCAGGGCTCCTAGCAGCATGCCGCCATGGCGCAGCGGCAACCAGCGGCGACGGTCCGTTGGCCGGCGCAGGCTGGTGTCGGCGGTGAGCGATGTCAGGATCCGGGCACTTGGGGGCCAGTGCCCTATCGGCACCAGATCAGGGGGGCCAGCAGCGGCGGGTTCGGTGACATAGACGACAAGAGCCGTGACGTCTGGACGGTCAGCGAATTGGTTGAGCTGCTGGGTCACCAGGCTGAGAAACCGCTTGGAGACAGGCATCTGCGCTTGAAGGCTGACGTCAGGAAGCCGTCTGGAGAAAAGATCGCAGACCATCCGGAAAAAATCCGGAAAAAAGTCTTAAGGTGCTCGTATCGACCACTACCACGCGATTCCGCGCGGTCCCGAGGTCGCTCGATGTGCGCTTCTCTGTTGCGCTCTGACGCAATCGAAGCTACAGCAGAGGTGTGTCCGGCTGGTGGTCAACACCGCTTCCGGATCGTCCCAGCAGCTGGGTGGGTCGAATGGGCGACCCACCCGCAGCACGTCGATGTCTCCCGGGGCTCAGACGGCATCCAGCTGGTAGGGCGTTGACCGTTGCCGCGTGCCATCCCGCCCTCTCGGTGGGTGATGGCGGCGGCCGGTGGGTCCCACCCCTTTCTCCGTCCCCACTCGATCGTCCCGTCTCCGGGACTTGCTCCATGTCCAAGAAGCGCAAGCGGATCAGCCGTCGCCGTCTCGCCGGCCAGCGGGTCCTCGCCCATGTCCCCACCTTCAATCTCGAGACCGGCTCCCACAAGCCCGTCACCGCTGCCCGTCGCTACATCGCCGAGCAGACGCTGGTGCCGCCGGCCATCCTGAACGTTCGTCGCAACGAACACACCACCGACCGCTTCTTCTGGGGCGAGAAAGGCCTGTTCAGTGCCCAGTACGCCGAGGAGAACCATTTCCTGTTCCCCTCCCTGCGCGAGATCGTCGACAGGATCGGCGAAGAGGTGCTGTTCGAGGGGATCGAGGCTCTCGCCGCCGACGACTGGGAGGAAATGGAGGAGTACGAGTACGCCTTCGTCTGATTCGCTGGTTGGCTGAAGCGCGCCTGATCTGCTCAAGCTCGCCTCAGCCAGGCCTCCGGCGGGCGTCAGCCCTGCTCCCAGCACTCGGTCAGGAACCGCCGTATCAGCGGCACCAAGGCCGGATCAATGCCGTGGCCGCCGCTGAAGTCCTTGCGACTCACCCGAATCTTCGCTGCCTCCAGCCGCTGCTGGAGGGTGTCGCAGTGCTCGCACAGCACCACTGGGTCCTCGCGGCCGTGGGTGAGCAGCACCGGTGTGCCGCCTGCCAGGGGTTGCCAGTCGCGGTGCGGGTAGCCGCTGCAGCCGATTACCGCTGCCAGCGGTAGAGGCCCGTCGCCCTCGCTGCCTGTGGCCACGTCCAACGCCATCGCTGCCCCCTGAGAGAATCCCAGCAGGGCAGTGCGCTTCAGGGGCACCGTCTCACCCAGCAGTTCCAGCCGCTGACGCAGGGCGGCGCGGGCGGCCGGCACCGATGGCCAGTCCGGTTCCGGCACCATCGCTTGCCACAGCAGCGGATACCACTGCCGGCCCACCCCGGCGGGATGGGGCTGGGGTGCCCGCAGCGACACCACGTTCACGTCCCCCGGCACCAGCAGCTCTGCCAGATCGAGCAGGTCGTCGGCGTCGGCACCCCAGCCGTGCAGCAGCACCAGCCGGCGTTCGGCCGCGGCGGGCCCGCGCACCAGCGCATGCGGGTCAGTGGCTGCAGGGTCGTGCATCGGGGGCGGGGCGGGGTGCTGCGTAGGTTGGCCCTTCAACCCCACGATCGCGAACCATGGCGCCCACGGCCCTCCTGAGCGTGTCCGAGAAGGACGGTCTGGTGCCGCTTGCCAAGGGGCTGCTGGAGGCGGGCTATCACCTGCTCTCCAGTGGCGGCACGGCTGCGGCGTTGCAGGCGGCCGGGCTGGCGGTGACCCGGGTGGCAGACCACACCGGCGCTCCCGAGATCCTGGGCGGCCGTGTGAAGACGCTGCACCCGCGCATCCACGGCGGCATCCTGGCCCGGCGCGACGACCCAGCCCATCAGGCTGATCTGGAGGCCCAGTCGATCCCGCTGATCGATGTGGTGGTGGTGAACCTCTATCCGTTCCGCGAGACCGTGGCCGATCCCGCCGTGGCCTTCGATACGGCGATCGAGACCATCGATATCGGCGGCCCGGCGATGGTGCGCGCCGCCGCCAAGAACCATGCCGATGTGACGGTGCTCACCAGCCCTGAGCAATACCCGGCGTTTCTGGCCGCCTTGGCCGATGGCCGGGTCGATCAGGCCCTGCGCCGGCGCCTCGCTCTGGCCGCCTTTGAGCACACGGCTGCCTACGACGCCGCAATCAGTGCCTGGCTGGCGGAGCGCCTCGCCGCTGAGGCCCCCGATGCGGCCGCCCGGCCCGGGAATCTGGCGCTCGCCCTGCCGCCCCGCCAGCTGCTGCGCTACGGCGAGAATCCCCACCAGCCGGCCACCTGGTTCAGCGAGCCCGGGGCCGGCTGGGGTGCCGCCGAGCAGCTGCAGGGCAAGGAGCTCAGCTACAACAACCTGATCGATCTCGACGCCGCGCTCGCCACGGTGCGGGAATTCGGTTACGGCACCAACGCCCAGCCAGCGGCTGTGGTGGTCAAGCACACCAACCCATGCGGCGTCGCCACAGGCGCCGGCACCGCCACGGCCCTGGAGCGCGCCCTCAATGCCGATCGGCTGTCGGCCTTCGGCGGCATTGTTGCCCTCAACACCACGGTGGACACGACGGCGGCCGAGCAGCTCACCAGCCTGTTTCTCGAATGCGTGGTGGCCCCCCGGTTCGAGCCTGAGGCGCGCGAGCGGTTGGCCGCCAAGGCCAATCTGCGGCTGCTGACTCTGGAGCCTGCGGCGATCGGCCGGGCCACCCGCCAGCAGCTGCGCAGCGTGCTCGGCGGCGTGCTGGCTCAGCAGCTCGATGATCAGCCCGCAGATCCGAGCGCCTGGCAGGTGGTGAGCGACCGCCAGCCCAGCGCCGACGAGCTGGAGGATCTCTCCTTCGCCTGGAAGCTGGTGCGTCACATCCGCTCGAATGCGATCGCCGTCGCCCGCGACGGCCAGAGCCTGGGGATCGGCGCGGGCCAGATGAACCGGGTGGGTTCGGCCCGGATCGCCCTCGAGGCGGCGGCGGAACGAGCTCGTGGCGCCGTGCTGGCCAGCGACGGCTTCTTCCCGTTCGACGACACCGTGCGCCTGGCCGCCCGCCAGGGCATCACCGCCGTGATCCAGCCCGGCGGCAGCGTGCGGGATGTCGAGTCGATCCAGGCCTGCAACGAGCTGGGGCTGGCGATGGTGGTCACCGGCCGCCGCCATTTCCTGCACTGACGGGGGCCCCGCTAGGTTCGCTGTGGCGGATTGCCTGCCCGGCAGCACCGCTCTGCGGTCCCTGCGCCCGGTTCCTGCGTCCGGCATCTGCGCCCGATCCCCGAGTCCGAATTCCTGAGTCCTCGATGTCTGAGTCGCTCGCCTTCAATCTCAACTTCGTGCACCCGCTGCTGATGTGGGTGCTGTTCGGCCTGAGCGGATACGCGATGGTGCTCGGCATCAAGACCAAGAAAACCCGCACCGCTGACGCCGACACCCGCAAGCAGCTGATCAAGGGTCAGTTCGGCAAGCGCCATTTCCAGATCGGCGCTCTGCTCCTGGCCCTGATGGTTCTGGGCATGTTTGGTGGCATGGCCGTCACCTACCTGAACAACGGCAAGCTGTTTGTGGGCCCGCACCTGCTGGTGGGCATCGGCATGACCTGCCTGATCACCCTGGCGGTGGCATTGATTCCGCTGGTCCAGCAGGGCAACCTGATCGCACGCAAGGCCCATGTGGGGCTGAACATGCTGATGATGACCCTGTTCCTCTGGCAGGCCGTCAGCGGCATGCAGATCGCCAACAAGATCTGGGAGAACCGTCCGGCCTGAGTCCGCAGGCCTGAGCAAGGTTGATCCGACCGCTGATGCAGGCGTCACCTAGCTGATCACTGATCAAGTACCGCTCTGGGCCGCTGGTCTGGCTTCAGAATTGAGCCCGACGACGCGGCGGACAATCCAGTCCATGGCTGGCGTGGAAATCCTCCTGCACCCTCCAGGTGAGGCGTCTTGAGATCTGGCGCACGATCTGGCGCAGCAGGTGCTCGCCGCTGCTCTGCACCAGGTTGTCAGGCAGCAGGGTGATCACAGCCGGCAGCCGGATCCACACGCTCAGATCGAGCTGCCAGCGCACCTTCGTTGTGTCCGGTGCGATCGCGTCATCCCGGGTTTCGGCTGTGTCTTCGTCCAGCTCCAGGGAGGCGTTGAACTCCACGTCGTAGAGGCCTGCCAGGGCCGATCCCTCCGACCCGCAGGGCACGGTGAGGATCCGGTAAATCCCATCGCTCTGGGGCAGCAGCTCCAGACCGATCGTCGGTTCCACTTCGAAGCCGAAGTTGCCGAACCGGCCGAGGGTGAGCCGATAGCCATTGCGGCCGAGCGGCTCCACGGCCATCGGTGCGGCACAGCGGCGGAACCAGCCCTCGTGCCGGTCAAGATAGGTGGCCACCAGATCCGCCGGCGCCCGCATCTCCATCAGATCGGCGAACTGGCTGGCGTAGCGGCGCACCCGGCTGTCGTCGCTGTGGCGCAGCAGGGGGGGCGCCGCTGCCTCAGCGGCGAGCTGTTCCGAATCAGAGGGCGATAGCGGCGGGCTCGACAACGTCACTCAGCGGGCGCACCGACAAGGGCAGGTGAAACAGGGCGAGTGGCAGTCCCCGCACCGGAGCATGGGCCTAAGGTAAGCCAATGTAAAGGAACCACTGTTCCGTTCAAGCTTCGCTCAGGGCGATCAACCGTTCGATCACCGCTTCCACGATCCGGTCCGGAGTGGAGGCACCCGAGGTGATGCCCACCCGGATCGGCCCCTCCGGCAGGAAGGGCTCCTCCAGCTCCAGATCGCCGCCGAGGGGCATGTGCTCGATGCGGTTGCCAGGACCGATGCGCTCCGGCGTGTCGATGTGAAACGAGCGGATGCCGCGGCTCACGGCAATCTCCTGCAGGTGGGTGGTGTTGGAGGAGTTGTAGCCGCCGATCACCACCATCAGATCCAGGGGTTCGTCGACCAGGGCGAACATCGCGTCCTGGCGCTCCTGGGTGGCGTCGCAGATCGTGTTGAACGCCAGGAAGTGGTCGTTGAGGTCGGCGGGGCCGAAGCGCTGCAGCATCGTGCGCTCGAACAGCTTGCCGATCTCTTCGGTTTCGCTCTTGAGCATGGTGGTCTGGTTGGCCACGCCCACACGCAGCAGGTCGCGGTCGGGATCGAAGCCCGGCGAGCAGGCCTTGGCGAAACGTTGGATGAAGGCCTGGCGCTGCGCGGTCGAAGGGCCGTCGGCCTGGGCTCCGGCCAGGATGTAGTCGCAGACGAGCTGGGCTTCCGCCAGGTCGAGCACCACCAGATAGGTGCCGGCGAAGCTGCTGGTGGCCAGGGTTTCCTCGTGCTTCACCTTGCCGTGGATGATCGAGGTGAAGCTGTGCTTCTTGTGCTTCTCCACGGTGTTCCACACCTTTGACACCCACGGGCAGGTGGTGTCGACGATGTGGCAGCCGCGCTCGCTCAGCAGCTGCATCTCCTGCACGGTGGCACCGAAGGCGGGCAGAATCACCACATCGCCGCTCGCCACATCGGAGAAGTCCTTCACGCCCTCATCCACCGGAATGAACTGCACGTTCATCTCGCGTAGATGGTCGTTCACCGAGGGGTTGTGGATGATCTCGTTGGTGATCCAGATCTGCTCGCTGGGGTAGTGACGGCGGGTTTCGTAGGCCATCGCCACGGCCCGCTCGACCCCCCAGCAGAACCCGAAGGCCTCTGCCAGCCGCACGGTGAGGCGACCCTGCTCCAGCCGGTGGCCATGGCTGCGCAACTGGCCCACGAGGTCGCTCTGGTAGGCCGTCTGCAGGCTGCCTGCCACCTCGTCGCCCAGACCGAAACCGCGGCGGTTGTAGCGCTCCGAGTGATGCAGGGAGCGCTTGAAGGCTCGGGTATCCACGGCATGCCGCAGCTGGGCCCCCAGACTCTATGGGGCACGCTCAGCCGCTGGCTGGATCGCACGCCTCCACCGTGGCCAGGCCCAGCCAGCAGATGCTCGGCCCGTTGAAGGCGTAGATGCAGGGCAGCACCTCCACGCCCGCCGCCAGGGCACGGCGGAACAGCTCGCCATAGCGGGGATCGGCCGTGTCGCCCGGGGCGAAGCGGTGCACATCGGCCCGGCTGAGGCAGGGCACCAGCACCGCCCGCGCGTCGGGCAGCAGTGCCGTGAGTTCCTCCAGATGCTTCTGGCCCCGTTCGGTGACGGTGTCGGGGAAGAGGGCCAGATCGCCGCGGCTCCAGGTGGTGTTCTTCACCTCCAGATAGATCGGCCGTGGATCGGCCGCGCCGGCCGCCGGGGTGAGCAGTAGGTCGATGCGGCTGCGGCGGTTCTCGCCGTAGGGCACCTCCGCCCGGATTGTGCCGATCGGCCCGAGCCAGGGCTCCAGGCAGCCGGCCTCAACCGTGGCTCGCACCAGCCGGTTGGGCAGGGCCGTGTTGATCCCCACCCACACCGCCGAGCCGGCGGCGCCAGGCACCTCGGCCTGCTCCCAGGTCCAGGCCAGCTTGCGGCTGGGGGAGGGGTCGTGGCGCAGCCGCACCCGGCCGCCGGGGATCAGCACACCGGTCATCGGGCCGGTGTTGGCGCAGTGGGCGGTCACCACACTGCCGCTCGGTGAGCCGTCCGGGCCGGGCTGCAGCAGTTCCACATCGGCCAGGAAGCGCTTGTAGCGCCTCAGCAGCACACCCTCCACCAGCGGCCCGGTCGGCAGGATCGGCGTGGCCATGGGCGGCTTGCGGCGTGGCCGCGGCAGGGACGGCGGCCATACTGCCGCTCGATGTTGATGAGCCCGGACCGCCCATGGCGAAATCCTTGCGACGCATCGCCCTGATCGTGGCGGTGGCCACGGCCCTGAGCAAGGTGGCCGGTCTGGTGCGCCAGCAGGTGATCGCCGCTGCCTTCGGGGTCGGTGCCGCCTACGACGCCTACAACTACGCCTACGTGCTGCCGGGCTTCCTGCTGATCCTGCTGGGCGGCATCAATGGCCCGTTCCACAGCGCCATGGTGAGCGTGCTGGCCCGCCGGCCGCGGCAGGAGGGCGCCCATGTGCTGGCGGCGATCAACACGATCGTGGGGGCCGGCCTGATCGTGGTGACGCTGCTGCTGGTGCTGTTCGCCGATCCGCTGATCGGTCTGGTGGGCCCGGCCCTCGATGCCGAGCGCCACCGCATCGCCGTGCTGCAGCTGCGTTGGATGGCGCCGATGGCCCTGCTGGCGGGGCTGATCGGCCTGGGCTTCGGAGCCCTCAACGCCGCTGATGTGTTCTGGCTGCCGTCGGTGAGCCCGCTGCTCTCCAGCGTGGCGGTGATCGCCGGCATCGGCCTGCTGTGGTGGCAGCTCGGCAGCAGCATCACCCTGCCCGCGACTGCTGTGATCGGCGGCATCGTGCTGGCGGCCAGCACCACGGTGGGGGCGGTGCTGCAGTGGCTGATCCAGCTGCCGGCCCTGGCGAAGGAAGGGCTCAACAAGTTGCAGCTGGTGTGGGACTGGAAGGACCCCGGCGTACAGGAAGTGCTGAAGGTGATGGGTCCCGCCACCCTGTCGTCGGGCATGTTGCAGATCAACGTGTTCGTGTCGCTGTTCTTCGCCTCGGGCATGCCGGCGGCGGCGGCCGGCCTGGGTTACGCCAACCTGCTGGTGCAGACCCCCTTAGGCCTGCTCTCCAACGCTCTGCTGGTGCCCCTGCTGCCGGTGTACGCCCGGCTCACGGCGCCGGAGGACCGGCCCGAGCTGATCGGCCGCATCCGCCAGGGCCTGATGCTCTCTAACGCCTCGATGCTGCCACTGGGGGCGCTGATGGTGGCCCTGGCGGTGCCGATCGTGGCGCTGATCTACGAGCGCGGCGCCTTCGACCGCAGCGCCGCCGACCTGGTGGGTCAGCTGCTGATGGCCTACGGCATCGGCATGCCGGCCTATCTGGCCCGCGATGTGCTCGTGCGCGTGTTCTATGCGCTGGGCGATGCCAACACCCCGTTCCGCTGGTCGGTGGGCGGCATCGGCCTGAACGCCGTGTTCTGCTGGGCCTTCACTGGCGGCCCCACGCCCGGCTGGGGGCTGCAGCTGCCGATGCTCAATGCCGGCGCCGCCGGCCTGGTGCTGGCCACGGTGGCCGTGAATCTGATCACCTGCACGGGTCTGCTGCTGGCCCTGCAGCGGCGGCTGGGAGGGCTGCCCCTGCGGGTCTGGGCGCTCGACAGCGGCAAGCTGCTGCTGGCTGCTGCAGCCGGTGCGCTGGCCTGCTGGTGGTTGTCGAACGGGGTGAGCTGGCCCGCCGGTCTGGCGGGATTGCTGGTGCAGAACACGCTCTGCGCCGGCCTGGCTGTGGGGCTGTACGGACTGCTCGCCACGGTGGCCGGCGTGCCGGAAGCCCAGCAGATGTTGCGGGTGCTGCAGCGGCGGCGGGCCTGAGGCCGCGCCGCTCAGTCGCCGTTGGGGGCCTCATTGCGCACCCGCCGCAGTTCCCTTACTTCCACCGGCACCTCCAGGTGTGAGCGGCCGATCAGGCTGGCTCCCTCTACGGAGGCAATCCGGGCCTCGATGCCGAAGTCACGGAAGGCGGTTTCCAGTTCCTGGATCAGGGCCTTCTCCACCTGGGCCTCGGCGTCGACCACCTTGCCGATCAGCCGACTGCCGAGCCGGCCGATCCGCTGGCCGATCACCTCGCGGGCGTTGGTGACTTCGATCAGCAACACGGGCGCCCGGGCGTGGCACCCGCAACCCTATCGGCAAAAGGGTTCCAGCAGCTCCTCCAGATCCTGGAGCTGTCCGGGAGGCACCAGCCTGGCCAGGGGCAGGCGCGTGCTGCCCCCGCCGATCGGCACCTGCACCGCCTCGAGGGCCTGACGAGCGCAGACTGCGGCCCCTTCGCCGAGGCGGGCGGCGCATTCGATCGCCAGGGTCTGGGCCAGACCGGCGTCCCCCAGATACAGGTGCCAGCCGACCACCTGCAGATAGAGCCGGTCGGCCAGGGCCAGTTCCAGATCCCTGAGTTCTGTGGCGGAGAGAGTCATGGTTCGGGGGGGCGATCCGGTCGGAGCGCCACCACCATGCCTGCGTGCACCAGCAGCAGTGAGAGCCAACCGATGCTGAACCAGCCCAGATGCGCCCAGGGGTGGCGCAGCTCCTGCACCACCCAGGCGCCACTGTTGATGGCGGCGAACAGGGCGGCGTGGAGGGTGAGGTTCACGATCCGCTCGAAATGCCGGTAGGTGGGGTCGGCGGGGTCGGCCGGGCCGTACCAGCGGATCGGCATGGGGGAGGAGCCGTAACGACCTCCGAATCATCGCGCCGCGTGGCCTGGTTGACGGAAGGGCCCCCTGTGCGGTGAGAATGCTTGAGTGATCAGGGTCAAGGCCTTCAGCTGAAACCCTTCTGCCAGGCATCCTTCTGCCAGGCACCGGTCACACCCATAACCAGGCGGTCACAGCAACTAGTCGTTCTCGTCGACTAGACAGCTTTACTGAGCAGCTTTATGAGCTGTTGCATTATTGAGTTGTTTCAGCTGGGCGATTCCATCCACTGGCAGCCGCGCTCACCCACGGCCTTCCATTGTTGGCAGATCTGCAGCCGGTCTGGTTCATCAGCGGTCCGATCCACCCGATCTCCAGAGATCTACTGGTTCTGTCCGCAAACCACCACGTGCGCTTGTAGCTCAGCGGATTAGAGCATCTGACTACGGATCAGAGGGTCGGGAGTTCGAATCTCTCCAGGCGCGCTTTCAAGAAACCGTCCCGCCCCGGCGGGGCGGTTTTTTGTTCAGACTCTGATCTCGGCCCGATCGGCGGGCCTGTGGGTCGAATGCGCCGCTGTCGCATCCTTACGATTCTGTGCAGCACGTTTCCACTTTCCTGCCCCCGATGGCCGACTCAGCCGCGATCAACCACTCCCTGGCGACCGGGGATCCGGCGATCGCGGCCTTGATCGGCAAGGAGCTGGAGCGCCAGCAGACCCACCTCGAGCTGATCGCCTCCGAGAACTTCGCCTCCCGCGCGGTGATGGAGGCCCAGGGCTCGGTGCTCACCAACAAGTACGCCGAGGGCCTGCCCGCCAAGCGCTACTACGGCGGATGCGAGCACGTGGATGCGATCGAGGAGCTGGCGATCGAGCGGGCGAAGCAGCTGTTCGGTGCCGCCTGGGCCAACGTGCAGCCCCACAGCGGCGCCCAGGCCAACTTCGCTGTGTTCCTGGCGCTGCTCCAGCCGGGCGACACGATCCTGGGCATGGACCTCAGCCACGGCGGCCACCTCACCCACGGCTCGCCCGTGAACGTGAGTGGCAAGTGGTTCAAGGCCGTGCACTACGGCGTCGACCCCGAGACCCAGCAGCTCAACTTCGACACGATCCGCCAGCTGGCCCTGGAGCACAAGCCGAAGCTGATCGTGTGCGGCTATTCCGCCTACCCCCGCACCATTGATTTCCAGGCCTTCCGCGCCATCGCCGATGAGGTGGGCGCCTATCTGCTGGCCGATATGGCCCACATCGCCGGGCTGGTGGCCGCCGGTGTGCACCCAAGCCCGGTGCCCGTCTGTGATGTGGTCACCACCACCACCCACAAGACCCTGCGCGGCCCCCGCGGCGGCCTGATCCTCTGCCGCGACGCCGAGTTCGGCAAGCAGTTCGACAAGGCCGTGTTCCCCGGCACCCAGGGCGGCCCGCTCGAGCACGTGATCGCCGCCAAGGCGGTGGCCTTTGGGGAGGCCCTGCAGCCCAGCTTCAAGGCCTACAGCCAGCAGGTGGTTGCCAATGCTCAGGCCCTGGCCGAGCGCATCCAGGAGCGGGGCATCGCCGTGGTGAGCGGCGGCACCGACAATCACATCGTGCTGCTGGATCTGCGCAGCATCGGCATGACCGGCAAGGTGGCCGACCTGCTGGTGAGCGATGTGCACATCACCGCCAACAAGAACACCGTGCCCTTCGATCCCCAGTCGCC
>JBBASO010000056.1:0-16175 GCA_040399265.1 Prochlorococcaceae cyanobacterium | reverse complement strand
GTCAAGGTCAGCAATGGGGAGCTGAATGGTGGCGCGGGCTGATCAGAGTCCAGCCCGCTCGATTCATCCCGGCGGTCTCAGTCCACTCGATGACCACTTGAGCTGATCCGCAACTGAATGGCCGCTGCCAGCTCACCCTGAGCAGCCTGTGCCCAAGCCTGCTGCTCGAGCTGCTTCGCCCGCTGGCGCAGCAGCTCCAGGAACTGATCCCCAGCCAACTCGCCATCGCCGGCGTCGCCGAGGGTGGCCAGGGTGCGGCGCAACTCGGGCAGCTCCGCATCCAGCTCAGCAGCGGTGTAGTCGCACTGGCCGGCCATCACCTCGGCAAAGCGCTCACGCCGCTGGCGCTTGACCGCCGGGTAGGCGGCCAGCACCTGCTCCCGGCAGAGTCGCCAGGGCCTGCCCGCGGTGAACAGCTCGGCCAGGGCGGCGCTGAGGGGCGCGGCTTCCTCTTCGGCGATGCGCAGGTCGTAGGCCGCCGGCGGCTGGCGCAGCCCCACGAAGATCTCCAGCAGCTCGCCCGGCCCGAGCACCGCTTCGCCTGGGGCCTGGATCGGCAGCGCTGAGGCCTCTAGGGCGGCGAGCAGCTCGGGGTGCTGCTCCAACCGGCCGCGCAGAGCGGCGGAAAGCCCCCCCGTAGCCGCCGGCTCTGCGGCGAGCAACTGATTGATCCGGCCGAGGGCGAGAAACACCTCCGGGCCGGGGGAGGCGAGCTTGCCATTGCGCAGCATCGACAGCTGCGAGTTGTGCAGCCGGCCCAGATCTAGGGCGTCGGCGAGGGCGGGCAGCACCCGGTGACTCCAGCCATTGCGGCCATGCCACAGCCGGATCAGATGGGCAAAGGCCACCCGGCCTGCAGCGATGTCATCCCGGTAACCCACGCCCTCTCTGCTTGATGGGACAGCCCCTCGCCTGATGCATACCCCGCCTGGTCAGCCGATGAAGGCGACCGAGCCGGCAGGCCGACGGGTGAGATCCAAGGGAGCGACCAAGCCCGTCGACTGATCCGAATCCGATCGAGGGAGCGATCAGGATTCGTATTGCTACCATCTTAGCGATTGATCTGGAGTCGGTCCGTCATGACCGCTACGCCCCCCGTCCCGAGCCCCACAACGGCAAGGCCCCTGGCCTCCGCGAGCCTGACCAGGCCTGCGGCCCAGTCGGCGGCTCGCAGCACCCGCAGGCCCGCCTTCATCAACACCGATCTTGACGCCATCCGTCGGTCCGACAGTCTGCACCGTCCCCGCCGGGGCGAACAGGCCGCGCCCATGAAGCAGGGCACCCGCTGGGGAACCATCAGCTATATGGCGGCCATCCACGTGCTGGCGGTGGTGGCCCTGCTGCCCCGCTTCTGGAGCTGGCAAGCCGTGGCCAGCTTCCTGGTGATGTACTGGGTCACCGCCTGCCTGGGGGTGACGATCGGCTACCACCGCATGCTGGCGCACCGCTCGTTCCGGGTGCCTCACTGGCTGGAGCGCTTCTTCGCCACCTGCGGCGCCCTCAGCTGCCAGCACGGCCCGATCGACTGGGTGGGCCTGCACCGTCACCACCACAAGTTCAGTGATACGGAAGTGGATCACCACACCAGCCTGCGCGGCTTCTGGTGGAGCCACATGGGCTGGATGTTCACCACAATCCCCGCCGCCGGCGCCGTGCCCCGCCTCACCGGCGATCTGGCACGGGATCCCTACTACCGCTGGCTCAACAGCTGGTTCCTGTCGCTGCAGGTGGTGCTGGGTCTGTTCCTGTTCTGGATCGGCACGGTGAGCGGCGTCAACCCGTGGGGGCTGGTGCTCTGGGGCATCCCCCTGCGCCTGGTGTTTGTGTACCACTGCACCTGGCTGGTGAACTCGGCCACCCACCTCTGGGGCAGCGTCGCCCACGACAGCGGCGACCAGTCCAAGAACAATCCCTGGGTGGCGGCCCTGACCTTCGGCGAGGGCTGGCACAACAACCACCACGCCTTCCCCCACTCAGCTCGCCACGGCTTCGGCCGCCAGATCGACCTCACCTGGCAGCACATCCGCCTGATGCGCCGGCTGGGCCTTGCCACCCAGGTGCGCCTGCCCCGGGCTGCCGTCCCTGCTGGCCGACGCTGAACCTGCCTCGATCTGCCCCTGATCTAGGGTGTTAGATCGACTCGAGATCCATTCCCCCGTCTTAACCCCATGGCCAAGCGCGTTCAAGTCGTTCTCAACGCAGACGTCCTCAGCCTGGGCAAGGACGGGGATCTGGTGGAGGTGGCCCCCGGCTACGCCCGCAACTTCCTGGTGCCCACCGGCAAGGCCGTTCCTGTGACCGCCGCTGTGCTGCGCCAGGTGGAGGCCCGCAGGGCCAAGGAGGCTGAGCGCCAAGCAGCCCTCAAGGCAGAGGCTGAAGCCTTCAGCACGGCTCTCACCACCATCGGCCGCTTCACCGTGAAGAAGCAGACCGGCGGGGATGACGTGCTGTTCGGCACCGTGACCAATGGCGACGTGGCCGAGGCGATCGAGGCTGCCACCAAGAAGGAAGTCGACCGCCGCGACATCACCGTTCCTGAGATCCACCGCACCGGCTCCTACAAGGTGCAGGTGAAGCTGCACCCCGAGGTCACCGCAGAGCTCAACCTTGAAGTGGTGAGCCACTGATCTTCTGAAGACGCTCCACGTCTGCCTCTCACCGGCTCCACTGCCCAGGCCACCCCACCACTGGGGTGGCCTTTGTGTTGGCACCCCAGCGGTAGGGAGGGGCGGGCTGGTCAAAGCCGGCCCGTCCGGCGATGATCAACAACCCCGGTGTCGGCCGCATCACCCCCGGAGTTCCTGCTCCTCCACCCGAGTCGCCCCGAGCCCCCATGGTCACCGTTCCCCTCAACCCTTCGGATCCCGGGGCGACCCGCCAGCGCCAGGGCAACCGCCGCAACGAGGCCCAGTTCGAGGAGCTTCCCGACTCGGTACCACCCCAGAACCTGGAAGCGGAGGAGGCGGTGCTCGGTGGCATCCTGCTCGACCCGGACGCGATCGGTCGGGTGGCCGACGTGCTGCAGCCGGAGGCCTTCTATCTCAGCGCCCACCGGGAGATCTACCGCACCGCCCTGATGCTGCACGGCCAGGGCAAACCCACCGATCTCACGGCGATGACCGCCTGGTTGGCCGACACCGGCAGCCTGGAGAAGGTGGGGGGCAGCGGTCGGCTGGTGGAGCTGGTGGAGCGGATCTCCTCCACCGCCTCGATCGAGCAGGTGGCCCGGCTGGTGAACGACAAGTATCTGCGCCGCCGCCTGATCCGTTCCGGCAACGAGGTGATCGCCCTGGGCTTCGATCAGGCCAAGCCGATGGAGCAGGTCCTCGATGAAGCCGAGCAAACGATCTTCGCGATCAGCCAGGACAAACCCAGCACCGGGCTCACCCCCACCGCCGAGATCCTCACCTCCACCTTCGAGGAGATCGAGAGCCGCTCGGTGGGCACGGCGGTGGCGGGCATTCCCTGCAACTTCTACGACCTGGACGCCATGACCCAGGGGCTGCAGCGCAGCGACCTGCTGATCATCGCTGGCCGGCCGGCAATGGGGAAGACCGCCATCACCCTGAACATGGCCAAGAACGTGGCCGAGCTGCACGGCCTGCCGGTGTGCCTGTTCAGCCTGGAGATGAGCAAGGAGCAGCTCACCTACCGCCTGCTCGCCATGGAAACCGGCATCGAGAGCGGCCGGCTGCGCACCGGCCGGCTGCAGCAGGAGGAATGGCCGCTGCTGGGCCAGGGGATCAACAGCCTGGGCCAGCTGCCGCTCTACATCGATGACAAACCGAATGCCGGCGTGCTGGAGATGCGCTCGCTCTGCCGGCGGCTGATGGCCGAGAGCGGCAAGGAGCTGGGGCTGGTGGTGATCGACTACCTGCAGCTGATGGAGGGGAACGGCAGCGACAACCGCGTGCAGGAGCTCAGCCGCATCACCCGCGGCCTCAAGCAGATGGCCCGCGAGCTGAACGTGCCGGTGATCGCCCTCTCCCAGCTCAGCCGCGGTGTGGAAGCCCGCACCAACAAGCGGCCGATGCTGAGCGACCTGCGGGAATCGGGCTCGATCGAGCAGGACGCCGACCTGGTGCTGATGATCTACCGCGATGAGTACTACAACCCGGAAACCCCAGACCGCGGCATCACCGAAGTGATCGTGACCAAGCACCGCAACGGGCCGGTGGGCACGGTGAAGTTGCTGTTCGAACCTCAGTTCACCCGCTTCCGCAACCTGGCTGTCTGACCTAGGGTCCAGCCAACATCAAGACGGTCGCCATGATCGTTAGCGAGTCTTTCCCGTCCTCCGCCGCCAGCAGTGAGGTGAGCCAGGGGCAACGGCGCGCTGATCGACTGATGACTGAGGCGATCGAATCACAGGTGAGACCGCTCTTCCGCGTCAACCCTGTGCTCGGCTGGCTGCGGCTGCTCGTACTGCTGCTGCCCTCGCTGATCTGCCTGTGGATGTACTGGCAGGAGCCGCGCCTGCTGATCGCCCTGCCCTGGCTGCTGCTGGCCACGGCGCTCTACGCGCTGGTGATGATCAGCACCCACGACATCAGCCACGGCACCCTGCTCGGCCAGAAGGATCTCGAGCAATGGGTCGGCTGTGCCGTGAGCTGGCCCGTGGGCTGGCCCTACCTCACCTACCGCAATCTGCACATGCTCCATCACCGCATGAACGGGATGGATCTGCGCGATCCAGAGCGGCGGGAACCTACCAGCGAGGAAGCCGCCAGAGCCCATCCGTTGCGTCAGTGGCACTTCCGCCATCCCTTCTGGGGCAGCGCACTGCTCATGGGTGGAGCACAGTTGATCGGATCGATGTTCTGGTTCGGCTGGAAACTGCGCGGCAATCACTCCCGGCTGACGCGGGGCATGCGCCTGGATCTGATCGGGATCGCATTTCTGCAGGTGGTGATGTTCACCCTGGCCATCTGGCTCGGTGGCCTGCTGAAACTGCTGCTGATGCTGTTCGTGATCGAACGGATCGTGGGCGCGGTGATGCAGGTGCGTGGAATGATCGAGCATCACGGCCTCTGGCAACGCAACACCACCTATGAACTCACCCAGATCTACACCTCAAGGAACATCAAAGCTGGAGCTCTCGTGAATCTGCTGATGGGGGGTCTACCCCACCACTCCCTGCACCACGCCTATCCATCCATTCCCTACAACAATCTGCCGGAAGCTTCGCGCATCGCCGAGGCGGTGCTCAGCGCCCACGGCCACCCACCGCTGCCGAAGGTTGCCAGCTACGCAGCAGGCACGGCGTTGCTCTTCTGACGGCAACAGAAGTTCGGTGAGGCGGTGATTGCCAGCCCAGCTCAATTCCCTGAGCGCTGATCCTCCGCCCGCGCCAGGGTCTTGCTCCACCACCAGCGCAACCCCACCAGCAGGAAGCGGGGATCGCGCAGGAACTCCGGTGGCTTGCGTTCGATGGCATGACCGGCGAACTGCAAGGTCCAGCCCAGCAGAAACAACACCAGCGCCGCCAGGCCCAAGGTCGGCAGGATTCCAGCCCCGCAAGCGAGCACCAAGGAGAGCACGATCAGCGGAATCCCCACCAGATGCAGGCTCTGGTTGAGGGGATGGGTGTGACTGCGTCCGTAGTCCCGCACCCAGTCACTCCAGGGCCGACCCGCAAGCATCTGCCGGAATGACAAGGCACCGTTCCAGGCTACTGATGATGGCCAGGGCGGACTGCCCGCCCTGAGCCGCTTCCCCTCGTCATTACCCCAGCCGATGCAGGCCGACCCCAGCAGTCCATCCGAAACCAGCGCGCCAGAGGCAAGTGCCGGTCGCGGCAACGGGCTGAATCCCTGGCTGCTGCCCGCCATCGGCACCTTTCTGCTGGTCAATGCCACCAGCCAGTGGCTGGTTTCAGGCACCGCCGACCAGGACCAGGCCGAACAGCTGCTGCTCTCCCAGAGCTGGGCCCTGGGGTACGGCGCCCAGCCACCGCTCTACACCTACCTGGTGAAACTGCTGTTTCAGGTCACGGGCGTGGCGCTCTGGCCGCTGCTGCTGCTCAAGGTGGCGCTGCTCTCCCTGCTGGTGCTGGCCCTGGTGCGCTGCGGCGAGATGCTGGCGCTGCGGCGGGATCAGCAGCTGTTCGCCCTGAGCGGCCTGGCACTGATTCCCCAGTTCATGTGGGAGGCGCAGCGCGATCTCACCCACTCGGTGCTGGCGACCACCGTCGCCGCCCTCACCCTGCTGCAGCTGCTGCGGCTGGCGCGCCGGCCGCGGCCCGGCGGCTTCATCGGCCTGGGGGCCCTGGTGGCGGCTGGACTGCTGAGCAAGTACAGCTTCGCGATCTTCGCCGCCAGTCTGCTGCTCACCGCCCTCACGATTCCTGCCCTGCGCCGCAGCCTGCTGCGTCCCTCCCTGGCCCTGGGGGTGATCACGGCGCTGCTGCTGCTGGCACCCCACCTGGCCTGGGTGCTCAGCCACAGCGATCAGGCGATGCGCGGTCTGGAGAAGACCCGCAGCCTCGGCCCCCTCAACCCCGCTGGAGCGCTCGCCGGCATCAGCAGCGCCGCCAGCAGCGCGCTGGCCTTCCTCTCGCCGTTCTGGCTGCTGGCGGCGGCGCTGCTGTGGCCGGACCGCCGGCGACTGCACCGGGCCGACCCGCTGCAGCAACCCGCCCAAGCGCTGCTGCAGCGCCTGCCTCTGATGTTGAGCGCCGTGCTGCTGGTGGTGGTGCTGGCCACCGGCGCCACGCGCATCAAGGATCGCTGGTATCAGTGCTTACTCTTCTATGCACCGCTGGCGGTGGCCACCCTCGCCCCGCCGCTGGGCGGCCGCCGTCTGCAGACGATGGTGGCAGCCGGCGGCAGTGCCGCCGCCGCCACCGCCCTGCTGCTGCCGGGCCGCACCCTGCTGGTGGGCGTGACGGGCCTGAGCAACACGCCGAATCACCCCCTGCCCCAGCTGGTGGCCAGCCTGAGTGAGCAGCACGGCACCCCACACCGGATCCTGGCGAGCAGCGGCCCGATCGGTGGCAGCGCCCGGCTGATCTTCCCCGCTGTGCCCGTGCACACCCCCCGCTCCCTGGAGCGGGGCACCGCCCAACCCGCCGCAGCCGGCGAACGGGTGCTGGTGCTGATCGATCGCGACGACGACCCGGCGGAGCTGAACGCCCTGGCGGCGGCAGTGCTCGGACGTGACGTCGATCCGGCCCGGCTGAGCGACCAGCTGATCGAGATCAGCATGCCGGAGCGCCACGGTCCGCAGCGCCGCTACCCGATCCGCTACGCCTGGATCGACGAGACGGGTCGTTTCTAGGATCGGGCTATGCAGCCTGCCGCCACCGACGACGCCACCGACGACGCGACCGACGACGCGACCGAAAGCTTCGACGTGATCGTGGTGGGCGGCGGCCATGCCGGCTGTGAGGCGGCGATCACCGCCGCGCGGCTGGGGCTGAGCACGGCCCTGTTCACCCTCAACCTCGACCGCATCGCCTGGCAGCCCTGCAACCCGGCGGTGGGCGGACCGGCCAAAAGCCAGCTGGTGCACGAGGTGGACGCCCTCGGCGGCGTGATCGGCCGCCTCGCTGACGCCACCGCCCTGCAGAAGCGGGTGCTCAACGCCAGCCGCGGCCCGGCCGTGTGGGCCCTGCGCGCCCAGACCGACAAGCGCCAGTACGCCCGCCAGATGCTGCAGCTGCTGCAGCACACGCCCAACCTGGCCCTGCGCGAGGCGATGGTGACCGGCCTGGTGGTGGAGGGCGACGCCGACGGCGGCGGCAGCGCCTGGAATCCAAGCAAGGGGTCGGCGGCTCGCGTCACCGGCATACGCACCTACTTCGGCAGCACCTACGGCGCCGGCGCCGTGATCCTGACCGCCGGCACCTTCCTGGGCGGCCGGATCTGGGTGGGCAGCCAATCGATGAGCGCCGGCCGGGCCGGTGAGCAGGCCGCCGAAGGCCTCTCCGAAGCGCTCCTGGCGCTCGGCCTGCAGATGGACCGCCTCAAGACCGGCACGCCGGCCCGTGTGGACCGGCGCAGCATCGCCCTCGATCAGCTCGAGGAGCAACCCAGCGATGCCCACGACCGCTACTTCTCGTTCGATCCGGCCAGCTGGGTGAGCGGCGAGCCGATGAGCTGCCACATCACCCGCACCACCGCCGCCACCCACCAGCTCATCAGAGACAACCTCCACCTCACTCCGATCTACGGCGGCTTCGTCGACAGCAAGGGGCCCCGCTACTGCCCCTCGATCGAAGACAAGATCGTGCGCTTTGCAGACAAGGACAGCCACCAGATCTTCCTGGAACCCGAAGGCCGAGACACGCCGGAGATCTACGTGCAGGGCTTCTCCACCGGCCTGCCTGAGCGCCTGCAACTGGAGCTGCTGCGCACCCTGCCGGGGCTGGAACGCTGCGTGATGCTGCGGCCCGCCTACGCCGTGGATTACGACTACCTGCCCGCCACCCAGCTCAAGCCGAGCCTGGAAACCAAGCGGGTGGCCGGGCTGTTCTCCGCCGGGCAGCTCAACGGCACCACCGGCTACGAGGAGGCCGCCGCCCAGGGGCTGGTGGCGGGCCTGAATGCCGCCCGGCTGGTGCGCGGCCAGAGCGCCGTGCACTGTCCGCGCGAGGGCAGCTACATCGGCACGATGATCGATGACCTGATCACCAGGGATCTGCGCGAGCCCTACCGGGTGCTCACCAGCCGCAGCGAATACCGGCTGGTGCTGCGCGGCGACAACGCCGACCAGCGGCTCACGCCCCTGGGCCGCGAGCTGGGCCTGATCGACGCGCGTCGCTGGGAGATTTACACCGCCAAGCAGGCGGCGATCGCCGCGGAACAACGCCGACTCGACACCGTGCGGCTCAAGGCCAGCGATCCGGCCGCCGCTGCCGTGGAAGCCGAAACCGGCGCCGCCATCAAGGGTTCGATCACCCTGGCGGAGCTGCTGCGCCGGCCCGGCTTCCACAGCACCGATCTGGTGCGGCACGGCCTGGCCGATCCCCAGCAGCCCAGGGAGGTGGCCGAGGCCGCCGAGATCGCGATCAAATACAGCGGCTACCTGGCCCGCCAGCAGCAGCAGATCGACCAGGTGAAGCAGCAGGAACACCGCCCCATCCCCGCCGACCTCGATTACGCCACCATCGGCACCCTCTCGCGCGAAGCGCGCGAGAAGCTGGCGGTGGTGCGCCCCCTCAACCTGGGCCAGGCCTCGCGGCTGCCTGGTGTGAGCCCGGCCGATGTGACGGCCCTGCTGCTCTGGCTGGAACTCGCCGGCCGTCGCGCCGGGCAGTGCCGGTAACGTAGGCACCACTTCATCAAGATCAGGCCCTTGAGTCCGGTGCGAGCGATTCCCACCTCCCGGGCCTACTGGGAACTGCGGGCCGAACAGGTGCTCAACCGGGTGTTCAACCCGGAGGCGCCGATCGATGTGGAGATCTGCGAAACACCGGAGCCGCCGGCAGCGGGATCTCCACCGCCGCCCCGGCCTCGATCCAGATCGGCCAGCGCCACCCCGGCAACCCGACGCACGGCCGCCCGCCCGCACCCGGCCCAGCCCGGCCTGCTGGTGGCTGGTGCAGGCCTGCTGATCACCGGCACCGCTGCGCTCGGCCTGGTGATCCTCTCCCTCTGGCAACAGGGCCAGCAAGCTCTGCGCCAGGAACGCAACCTGCTGCTGGTGGAACGCCTCAGGGCCATGGGCCCGCTGGCAGCGGCCCCAGCCGGCCTCGACCCCAGCACCGCCGCCCCCCAACCTCAGCAACTGCCCGGCGACCCGGCCAGCACCGCTGCAGGCGGAGCCGACCAGGCCGGAGTACCGCCACCGCCAAGCGAGCCCTGGATGGAGGAACTGGCGACTTTGCCCGCCAGCTCCGCACCACCAGCGAACGTGCTGCGGGTGCCGATCAACCGGCGCATCGCCAGCCCGGCACCTGCCAGCGCAGCCGCCACCTCCACCCCATCGAGGCCCGGCGGCCCGGCCAGCCCAGTGGCCGCCGCCGACCTGCCCCAGCTTGTGGGGGTGGTGCAGGTGCCGGGTCGACCCGGCTCCGCGATCTTTCAGGTGAGCGGCAGCTCCACCAGCGCCGCGGCGGGCGAATCGATCGGTGGCAGTGGCTGGCGGCTGCAGTCTGCCAACGGCGATTCGGCCGTGATCGAGCGCGATGGCATCCAGCGCCGGATCAGCATCAGCAGCGGCCTGTAGGGCTGCTGACAGGATTCATGCTGATCTCCCACCGGCACCGTTTCATCTTTCTCAAGACCCAGAAGACAGCAGGCACCGCCATCGAAATCGCCCTGCGGGCGCTGCTCGGTCCGGACGACGTGATCACCCCGATCTCCAGGGCCGACGAGCAGCTGAGCCGCCAGCTCGGCCGGCCCGGCCCGCGCCATTTCCGCGCCCCCCTGCACGACTATCAAACGGCCGACCTGCTGCAGCTGCTGGCCCGGGCCCGCCTGAAGAAGCGGTTCTACAACCACATTCCCGCCGCCAGGGTCAAAGAACAACTGCCCTTGGCGATCTGGCAGGGCTATCTGAAAATCAGTGTGGAACGCAACCCGTTCGACAAAGCGATCAGCAGTTATTACTGGCGAACCCGCAAGCAGCGGCAACCGATACCGATCGATCAGTACCTGCAAAGCTGCCCAACCAGTGAGATCTCCAACTGGCCCATTTACAGCATCAACGATGCCGTGATCACCGACGTGATGCTCCGCCACGAGCAGCTGGCCGACGATCTGGCGGCACTGGCCGACAAGCTCGGCCTGCACCAGCCGCTGGAGCTGCCTCAGCAGCGTCCAAAAGGCCAGATCCGCAGCGACCGCCGGCCCTGGCAGGAGGTGCTGGATCCGGCCAGCCAGGAGCGCATCCGCCAGGTCTGCACCCGGGAGATCGCCGCCTTCTACGCCTGAACCGACCCGCCCTCAGCCAGCCAGCCCTTGCCGCCCCATTCCCCTCCGCCAGCCAGGTCGCCAGCCGATCCACCGGTCAACCAGCCCGCCACCAAGCTGGTGCTCTGCATCAAGTGGGGCAGCAAATACCCCGCCGAGTATGTAAACCGGCTGCAGCGGATGGTGGCCCGTCACACCACGCCGCCCGTGCAGCTGGTGTGCTTCAGCGACGACCCGAGCGGCATCGATCCGGCCGTGCGCACGCTGCCACTGCCGGACCTGGGCTGCCCGGAGCCCCAGCGCACCCGAGGCAAGTGGCGCAAGCTGGCCCTCTGGGGCGCGGCGCTGGTCGATCAGCAGGGGCCGGCCCTGTTCGTGGATCTGGATTCGGTGATCGTGGCCAGCCTCGATCCCTACTTCAGCCATGGCCCCGCCGACGCGGTGATCCTCGAGCACAACTGGGCGCGGCCACTCAGCGGCTTGGGCCAGACCTCAGTGTTCCGCTATCCGGTCGGGGGGCGGCCCGACATCCTGGAGCGCTTCCGTCGCGACCCCCAGGCGATCGCCGACCGCTTCCGTTATGAACAGCACTTCGTGAGCCACTGCCTGGGCGAGCAGCTGCGCTTCTGGCCGCGGGGCTGGACCCGCCACTTCCGCCTCCACTGCCTTGGCCCGGTGCCGCTGCGCTATCTCAGGCCGGCCCGGCTGCCGGCCGGGGCACGGATCATCACCTTTCCAGGCGGCCCCAATCCCGCTGATGTGATGGCGGGTCGCTGGCGGCCGGATTCAGCGGCCTACACCGGCAGGCGCGGCCACCTGGCTCGGCACCTGCCCCGCGGGGACTGGGGGGCACTGCGGCGCTTCGCCATGCCCGTTCCCTGGATCGAGGAGCACTGGCGCTGAACGGGAGACTGGAGCCATGCATCGACTCTGGCGACCGCCCCTGACCGGCGGCATTCACGTGTGCGGCTGCGGCCACTCCGGCACCTCGATCCTCACCCGTCTGATCGGGGCCCACTCCGGCATCCACGCCATCGCCGGCGAGAGCGGGGTGGCCAAGAAGGAGAGCTACCGCCGCTACCGCCTCGCCCTGGAGCGCTTCCAGCGGGAGAGCACAGCAGCGGGCTGCACGATATGGGTGGAGAAGACCCCCAAACATGTGCGGCACCTGCGGTTCATCCTCAACGCCGCCCCCGACAGCCGCATCGTGCTGATCTGCCGCGAGCCGCGCGACTGTGTCGCCTCGTTGCACCGCCGCTATGGCCGGCTCGGCAAGGCCCTGCGTCGCTGGCTGCACGACAACGGCCGGGTGCAGCGCTGGCGCCACCACCCCCAGACCTTCCTGCTGCGCTACGAGGATCTGGTAAGGGATCCCCAAGCCACCCTGGAGCAGCTGATGCCCTTCCTGGGGGTGCCGTTCGAACCGGAGCAGCTGCGCTACCACGAGCGCGAGGTGCGCTGGTATGGCGGCGAGCAGCCCGCTGCGACAGCAGCGACGGAGCCGGAACCGACAGACCGTGACCATCCGGAACTGCGCAACCGCCAGATCAACCAGCCGCTGTTCAACAACACCGGCAGCTACACCCAGCACCTCAGTGGCGCCGAGGCGGAACGGGTTCGCCGCCGCTGCTGCCGGCTGGCTAGAACCCTGGGCTACGAGTGCTGAGGCAAACCGCCATGCTGCACCTGCACCAGCTGTGGGGAATCGGGGTGGAGACCCTGGCCCTGGAGGCCCTGCCGGTGCCGCTGAGCGGGCCCTGGCGCCTACTGCTGCTCGGCGATGGCAGCCCCACCCGTCATCTGGAGTCCCTGAGCGGGCTGCCGGTGGAGATCGAGCTGATCGGCATGGGCCCGGAACCGGGAACGCCCCCGCTGCTGGCGGGCGATCCAGACCTCGCCCCCGCGCCGCCGGAGGTGAGCGAGCTGGCCCTGCCCCTGCTGCGGCGCCAGGTGTGGCTGCGCTGCGGCGACCAGACGCTGGCCTGGGCGGAGAGCTGGTGGAATCAGCACCAGGCCGATGCTCACCTGCAGCAGCGCGACCAGCCGATCTGGCGCAGCCTCACCAGCAACCGCGCTGAACTGTTCCGGGAGGTGGACGGGGTGGCCCAGGTGCAGGCCGCCTGGCTGGAGCAGCGCTTCGGTCGACCCGGCCCCTTCTGGTGCCGCCACTACCGCTTCTTCCGGGCCGGCCAGCCACTCACCGTGATCCGGGAGGTGTTTTCACCGGCGCTGGAGCACTGGCTCGGCGCCGCAGACGACACGATCAGCAATCGTTCGTCACCAGCGTTTGCAATGCCTGTGACAACAGCCAGCAGCTGAACATCAACGGATTGACAGCCCGATGGCTGGCCGCACGATGCCGGCAGCGATCACGGCCACCCCATGAGCGTTCCCTCTCCGTTCCAGGCAGCTCCACCGGCAACGGGCCAGCCCGAGTGGCTGAGCCTCACCGACCTGGGCCGGCTGCACGGCATCTCCGCCGTGCACTGCGGGCGCCTGCTCAGCGACGCGGGTCTGCGCCGGCCTGACGGCCGGCCGAGCCGGCTGGCCCTGCACCGCAGCCTGGCCAAACACACCGGCAGCCACCACCTGCAGCGCGGAGCGCTCTGGCACCGCAGCGGCTGCGGTGCAGTGCTGGCACAGCAGGGGGTGGTGCTGCTCGGCCGGCAGCGGCTGATCGAACAGTGGGCCGAGCTGCTGCACACCCTCGTTGGTGGAATTGAGGCCGTGAGCACTTCCGCCGAAGAGATGGCCCAGGAGCTGCCGGTGGACCTGGTGGCGCCGGTGAACCGGGCGCTGCAGGAGCGAGGCAGCAGCTTTCAGGTGCAGGCAGCTCAGGCCAGACGCAGGGCCTCGGCCTGCTTAGCAGCCCGCTCCAGCAACGCGCGCAGCTGATCTTCGTCGGTGTGGCTGAGGTTGGTGCGCAGCAGCTTTGCGTGGGGCGCGTGGGCCCGCAACCGCTCCACCACCCGGTCGGCCGTGGCCTCACGGATCAGCAGACAGAGGGCGGCGCTGCCCTTCGGCAGCGTCTCCCCCAACTCACGCATGAAGGGATCGTTGATGCCGATGTCGGAGAGGGAGGCGGAGGCAGCCCCCATCCCGGCCCCCACAGCCGCCCCCAGCAGGGGATTGAGGAACAGCAGGCCCACGAGACTGCCCCAGAAGCCGCCACCAAGTGCGCCGGCCGCGGTGAGATTGAGCGCCTGATGCAGATGCACCTGGCCTTCGCCGTTGTGCTCCACCACCACAGCGTCCTCAAGCGAGATCAGCTGCTCGCGCTGGATGTCCACCAGCTCACGCCGCACCTGCTCGGCTTCCTCCACGGTGGGCAAACCGACCACAACCAGGCTGCTCATCGTTTCGCCGCGGACGCTCACCGCGGATGACGGATTGCTCAAAGCCTAATCAGGGTTGACGCCGGCGACTCGAACGTGGCAGCGGCCGGGCGGCTGGAGCGGGTGGGGCCGGCTCCCGGGGCCCGGCCGCCTGGGAGGGGCGCTGCCAGCGGGACAGACTGAAGCTGTCGTCGTCCGGCCAGGCGACATCGGCTGCAGCAGCTGGCGCGCCGCGCCGCCGCGAGATCGCCTCCAGCGGGCGCCGCGGGGAGGCTGCCGGCGGCTGAGATGCGGCGCGGGAGCTGCCGCGCTGCTGCAGTTGCCAGGGCTCGCGCCAGTCGTCCTCGTCTTCCAGGATCCAGTCGAGCTTCTCCTCGACCCAGCGGCCGAGGCCGGCGAGCCGGGGCCGCTCGCCGCCGCGCCCGCCGGCCCGGGAACCCGGCCGGGTGCCAGCCACCCCATCCACCAGCTGACGGCCGGCGCTCACCAGCCGGTCGAGACCCTGCTCGAGCGGATCGGGACCGCCGCGACCTCGTGGCTGGGAACGGCTGCGGGCGCTGAGGAGATCAGGCTGCCGGCGATCAGGCTGGCGTTCAGTCATCCGCCAACGCTACCGACGCCGTGCTGTCAGCCAGCGCTCCCGCGTCAGTCCCACCAGGGCGATCGCCACACCGCTCCACTCCAGGCTCCAGAGAAAGACGGCCACGGGATCGCCAGAAACCCAGCGACCCTACGGTCTCAAATCAAGGGTCGGCAAACGGACCGACCTTGCCGTTGCCTGGCCCTGCGGCAGAGCGCCGCCTGGATCAGGCCACCTCCTGAAACTCCAGCAGACAGCTGGCATGCCAGCCGCCGCCGTGATGGCGCTCACAGCAGGCACGGCAAGCCAGACCCTTCACCCGCCGGCGGTAGGGCGCCGACACGCCACAGCGGGGACAACGGGCCAGCCAACGGGCCGCCGCCGGCCCGCCGGCCACCTCCCCCGGCAGCGGATAGCGGTGGCGCACGCTCACCACAAACCCAGCCTGGGCGGTGTTGATCGCCTCCATCCGGGCGCGGAAGTGGGGGCCGTGCACCTCCTGCACCTGCAGCACCCGGTGGGTCCAGGCATGGATCATCTCGTGGCAGAGGGTGCCCAGCAGCGCCTCCCGTGGCAGGGGATCGAGCAGGGGGCGCGAGAGCACGATCTCGCTGAGCTCACGACCGTCACCGTGGCGGCCGAAGCGATAGAGGCCGGCGCTGCGGCGCATGCGCCCGTCACTCCAGCGCAGGCTCACCAGGGGCAGGCCATCGCGCACCAGGCAGCCCTCGAAGTGCTCCCGGTTGAGCCGGTGAAACAGCGGCAGCAGAGGTTCGAGCGGCACGCCGGCGGGGTTGTCAGTCAGACTCACGAGCCATTCAACCGCGTGTTCACGGCCTATGGACTCGGCTCTGGTCACCAGCATCGGCACCAAGGCCCTGCTGGCCGGGGGTGGAGCCCTGCTCCTCTACTGGACGATCACTGCGGTGAAGCTGGTGCTGAGCGCCCGCGGCATCAACCCGCTGATCAAGCAGTTCTTCACCCAGATCGCCAGCGGCCAGGTGGATGGTGCCTATCTGCTCACCACCAAGAATTACCGCAGCCACGTGAACCGCAAACAGTTCATCCAGTTCCTGGCGGGCCTGAAGCTCAACCGCTACCGCAATCTCAAGAGCGGCCGGCCGCGCCTGCAGGACGGCCAGCTCACCCTCAGCGTGAAGCTGATCTCCGATGCCAAGGACGAACTTCCCCTCGACTTCACCTTCGTGAAGCTCGAGGAGCAGTGGCGCATCGACCGCATCCGCAACCTGGCCACCGCCTGATGCCCGCCAGTCAGCAGGCCCGCGCCGCCGAGCTGCGCCAGCTGCTGAACCGCGCCGCCCACGCTTACTACGTGCTGGATGCTCCGCTGATGGAGGATCCGGTGTACGACCGGCTGCTGCGGGAGCTGCAGGAGCTGGAGAC
>JBBASO010000055.1:0-16264 GCA_040399265.1 Prochlorococcaceae cyanobacterium | reverse complement strand
TTCGTGACCTACCTGCCGGTGGGCTGGACGGCCGACTGGCATGAAAACCACGTGCCCAAGTGGATCTACGTGCTGAAGGGGGCCTGGTCGGTGCAGAGCATGGATGGCCAGATCGCGATCATGCGCGCCGGCGACTATTCCTTCGGTGGCGACCAGGGCTGCATCGCCACCCCGGAGGGTCACAAGGGCCACCTCTCCGCCCAGGTGGGCGATGAGCCCTGCGTTCAGCTGATCATCCAGCGCAACGACGACGCCTGGCGGCAGGCCCCGCCGGGGTTCTTCCGATGACGATGACCCCAGCGACCCAGCCCTCGGCCTGCACCGAGAGCCACGACCCGCGCTTCGAGCAGTTGGTGCTGTTCAACGCCGAGCTGGAACTGCTGGCTGAAGGCTTCCGCTGGCTGGAGGGGCCCGTGTGGTTCGGCGATCAGCACTGCCTGCTGTTCAGCGACATCCCGAACAACCGCACTCTGCGCTGGAGCGAACAACACGGCGTGACCACCTTCCTGGAGCCCTCGGAGTTCGCCAACGGCCAGACCCGCGATCTGCAGGGGCGGCTGATCCAGTGCCACCACCGCAGCCGCTGCCTCACCCGGCTGGAGCACAACGGCACCAGCACCACCCTGGTGAGCCAGGCCCGGGGCCAGCGCCTCAATGCCCCCAACGACGTGGTGGTGAAGGGCGATGGCTCGATCTGGTTCAGCGATCCGCTCTACGGCCTGATGAACGACTACGAGGGCGGCCGCCAGATGTCTGAGCAGCCGCCGGCGCTCTACCGGCTCGATCCCAGCAGCGGCACAGCCGAAGCGGTGGCCACTGATTTCGACGGCCCCAACGGCCTGGCCTTCTCCCCGGATGAACAGCTGCTCTATGTGGCCGAGTCTGGAGCCCCCGGCGCCAGCGAGCCGCGCCAGTACATCCGCCGCTTCCGCGTCAGCGCCGACGGCCGCAGCCTCAGTGGTGGAGAGCTCTTCCACAAGATCACGCCGGGCTGGGCCGATGGCTTCCGGGTGGATGAGCACGGCAACCTCTGGTGCGGCGCTGCTGATGGCGTGCACGTGATCGCCCCGGACGGGGCCCTGCTGGGCAAGGTGCTGGTGCCCCGGCGCGTGAGCAACGTCTGCTTCGGCGACCGCTACGGCAGCCGCCTGTTCCTGTGCGCCTCCACCGCCCTCTACGCCCTGTTCACGGCCACCCGCGGCGCCACCTGGCAGCGCTGAATCTCTCACCACGCCTCTCACCGCTCCCTCCCCCAAGCATCCAGCCCCGATGGCCAATCCCCAGCTCGAAACCTTCCTCCACCAGGTGAAGGGCGACGCCGCCCTGCTGCAGCGCTTCAGCGCCTGCCCCAACCTCAATGCCATTGCCGCCCTCGGCGCCGAGCTTGGCTTCCGCTTCAGCGGCGTGGATCTGGTGAAACACCAGGCCGAGGCCACCCTGCGGCTCAGCGCCAGCGAGCTGGAGGCCGCCGCCGCCGGCGTGGAGCTGGAGGGCCACCTCTGGCTGATGAAGATCGTGTGGAGCTGAAGGCGATGCGTTCTGCCCTCGCCCTGGAACTGGTCGATGCCGAGCGACTGCTGGCGGCGGCCCTGGCCGAAGCCCGCCGGGATGGCTCCCGCGTGGCCGCCGCGGTGGTGGATGGGGGCGGCCGGCTGCTCGCCTTCCGCCGCCTGGATGGCGCCAGCCCCGCCGCCGCCGAGGCGGCGATCGCCAAGGCGCGCATGGCCGCCCTCAGCGGCAGCGACACCGCTGGCCAGGAGGCCTCCATCAACGGCGAGCGGCCGGCCCTGCTGCAGCTGGCCCCTGTGCTGGGTCAGCCGGCGGCAGCGATGGGCGGCGGCATCGCCCTGCGCTGGCAGGGGGAGCTGTTGGGGGGGCTGGGGGTGTCGGGCATGACGCCCCAGCGCGATGGCCAGATCGCCACGGCCGGCACCGGTGCCCTGCCCCCCTGGCCGCGTCTGGAGGCGGTGAGCTTCAGCTGCGCCGATGCCGAGGCCTGCGCCGCCTTCTTCTGCAGCCAGCTGGGCTGCCGCCGCCTCGATGCGATCGAGCCGGGCCCGGGCTACGCCAGCCTGATCGGCCTGCCTGGGGCGCAGCTGAAGCTGGTGCGGCTGGCCCTGGGCCGCGAGCGGCTGGAGCTGCTGGAGGTGCGGGAGCTGGGGCCTGGCCAGCGGCCCGGCCGCCCCTTCCCGGCAGACAGCCGCAGCAACGACCTGTGGTTTCAGCACATCTGCATCGTGGTGCGCGATCTGGAGCCGGCCAGCGCACCATTGCGCCAGGCGATCGCCGCCGGCGAGCTGCAGCCGATCTCCAGCGCGCCCCAGCGCCTGCCCGACTGGAACAGCGCCGCCGCCGGCATCGAGGCCTTCAAGCTGCACAGCCCCGAGGGCCACTGCCTGGAGCTGCTGCAGTTCCCGCCCGATAAGGGCGACGCCCGCTGGCATGGTCTCGACGACGCCACCAGCCCCGATCCAGAGGGCCTGTTCCTGGGCATCGACCACAGCGCCATCGGCATCAGCGACACGAAGCGCAGCTGCCGCTTCTACGACCAGCTCCTGGGCCTGCGCCTCGGCGGCGACGGCGTCAATGAGGGAGCGGAACAGGATGGGCTCGATGGCCTGGGCGGCACCCGGGTGCGCATCACCGGCCACCGCTGCCCCAGCGGCGCCGGCATCGAGTGCCTCGACTACCGCACGCCGGAGGGGGGCCGGCCGATGCCCGCTGATCTCGCTCCCCAGGACCGCGCCCACGGCCAGCTGCGCCTGCTGATGGGGCGCGAACCCGGGCAGCTTGAAGCGATCGCCGCCAGGCTCGAGCAGTACGGCGGCCGGCTGGTGAGTGCGGGGGTGGTGAATCTCTCCGCTCAGGACAGCCAGATGCTGGGTTTTCAGGCCGGCCTGCAGGTGTGCGATCCCGATGGCCACCGCCTGCAGCTGGTGGTGCGCTGAAGCCTCATCCCCGCTGGGCCTGCTGCATCAGAACGGCGCACTGGTGGCCGTTCCAGCCCTCGCCGCGCCACCTGGCACTGAGGGCGTCACTCACGCCGCTCACCAACAACAGGGCCGGCAGCAGCTGGGGATCGCCCTGCAGGGTGAACACGAAGGCCGCACAGAACAGGGGTGTGCCCTGGGCGGCGGCGAAGAGTGCAACCGCCCCCACCGCCGCCAGCTGCCCCATCTGCGCCGCGGACAGCCCCATCTCAGCAGGCAGCAGGGAGGTCAACAGGGCGCCCAGGGTCATGCTGTCGTGCATCAGGCCGCCGGGGGCGCCGGCCGCCAGGCTCAGAAGCGTGGCCAGGGCGCGCCACAGCAGGGTGAGGGGCGGGCCACCGTTCTGGCCCGCCAGGGCGGCGGCCAGCGACAGGGATCCATCGTTGAGGCTGAGCCCCGCGCTCAGCAGCGCCAGGGCCGTGAGTGACAGGGCGAGCAGCAGGGCCCCCAGCAGGCGCCGCCGACCCATCAGCCGCTGCACCAGCGCCGCCGCCGGAAGCAGCAGACGCACCAGCAGAACCCCCAGCAGCGCACCAGCCAGGGTGAACAGCGCCGCCCAACCCCAGAGGGGAGCCGCCAGGGCTCCGAACTGCAGGCCCGCCAGCCGGGCCGGCTGCCCCAGTGGCGTGCTGAGCAGGGCCCCGGACCCGGACACCAGCAGCATCGGGCCCAGCAGGCCCACGCCACTGCGGCGCCCCACCTCCTCCAGGGCATAGGTGGCCGCCAGCAGCGGTGAGCGGAAGGCCACCCCCAGGCCGGCGGCACCGCCGATCACGGCCACGGCCGGCAGGGGCAGGGCCGCCAGGGGCCGGAAGCGGGACCAGTGCCGCCGGATCGCCACAAAGGCGCTGGCACCGATCGCCACCGACGGCGACTCCACCCCCACCGCCAGCCCCCCGAGGTGGGTGAGCAGCATCAGCGGCAGCCGCCGCAGCTGGCTGCGCAGGCTGAGCGTCTCCAGCCAGCTCGCTTCAGCCGCAGCTGGCAGGGGCGGCGATGTGCGGTCGAGGGCCAGCACGGGCGCCACCCCGCCCCCGCGGCCGGCGGCTAGGGGCCCCCAGGCCAGCCAGAACAGCAGGGCACTGGCGCCGAACACGAGCAGCACCGCCAGCCCAGAGAAGCTGGCGACCTCTCCGGCCGTTTCATCGCCGCCAGCTCCGAGGCCCGACAGCGGCCAGCCCCAGCGCTGCAGGCGGAACCCGAGCTCAGAAAGCGCCTGGTACGGCCACTCCAGCAGGGCCAGAGCCAGCCCCAGCAGCAGCCAGATCAACACGGCGAGCCGAGCGCCCATCAGCGGGGTTCTCCCACCTGCACCAACAGCACCACCACCGAGCGGGCCTGCACCCGGTAAGCGTGGTCGGGCAGCGCCGGCGCCTCCGCCCAGGGGACGATGTCACCTGGGCTGGGGCAGGCGGTGTCGATCCAGCGGTGCCAGCGGCCATCCGCCAGGCCGGTGGGCGGCAGGGTGAAGCGCAGGGGCTGCCACCAGGCATTCACCATCACGTGCATCCGAAAGCGGTGCTCGCTGCTGGTGTAGCTCAGAGCCAGGGAGTGGGAGTCGGGCCCCCAGTCGGGCTGGAACGGCTCCACGCCATGCCACTCCACCGCGCAGCGCTGCAGCAGCTCGGCCAGCGGCAGGCTGGTGTGATCCACCACCACGTCGCGCCGCTGCCGGTAGGCGATCAGCTCGCGGGTGAAGCGCAGCAGATCAGCATGGCGCTCCACCAGGGTCCAGTCGAACCAGCTGATCGGGTTGTCCTGGCAGTAGGCGTTGTTGTTGCCCTGCTGGCTGCGGCCCACCTCATCACCCATGGCCAGCATCGGCGTGCCTGCCGCGAGCAGCAGCAGGCAAAGGGCATTGCGCTGCTGGCGGGCCCTGAGAGCCAGCACGTCCGGATCCTCGGTCGCGCCCTCCACGCCGCAGTTCCAGCTGGCGTTGTCATCGGAACCGTCGCGATTCGCTTCGCCGTTGGCCTCGTTGTGCTTGCCGTTGAAGCTCACCCAGTCGGCCAGGGTGAAGCCGTCGTGGCAGGTGATGAAGTTCACGCTCACTTCCGCCTCCCGCCGCCGGGGTCCATAGATGTCCGGGCTGCCGATCAGGCGCTGAGCCGCCGCCCAGGCGAAGCCCCCATCACCCTTGAGGAAGTGACGCAGGTCATCGCGGAAGCGGCCGTTCCACTCCTGCCAGCGCTCACCCACGAAGCAGCCCACCTCGTAGAGGCCGGCCGCATCCCAGGCCTCGGCGATCAGCTTGGTGCCCGCCAGCACCGGGTCACTGTCGAGATCGAACAGGATCGGCGGGCGTGGCTCCGGATTGCCCTCCTCATCGCGGGAGAGCACGGCGGCCAGATCGAAGCGAAAGCCATCCACGTGCATCTGCTCCACCCAGTGGCGCAGGCTGTGACGGATCAGCCGCCGCACCACGGGGTTGTTGGCATTGAAGGTGTTGCCGCAACCGGTCACATCCAGATCGCAGAGGCTGTCGCCCTCCCCTTCAAGCAGGTAGTAGTCATGGGGAGCCAGGCCGCGGTAGGAAAGTGTCGGACCTGCCGCCGGCCCGGCCATCGCCCCCTCGGCCGTGTGGTTGAACACCACATCGAGGATCACCTCGATGCCGGCGCGGTGCAGGGCCTTCACCAGGTCGCGGAATTCATCCAGGGCCGCCAGCGGATCGCTGCCGCTGGCGTAGGCCGGATGGGGGGCCAGCACCGTGATCGGCTGGTAGCCCCAGATGTTCACCAACCCCGCCGGTGCCGCCTGGGCGTCGAAGGCGAACACCGGCAGCAGCTCCACGGCGGTGATGCCCAGCTGCTGCAGGTAGGGGATCCTCTCGATCAGCCCCGCGTAGGTGCCGGCCCGCACGGCCGGGATGCCGGAGCTGGGATCCGCCGTGAAACCGCGCACATGCAGCTCATAGATCACGGTTTCGCGGGCGGGCCGGCGCAGGGGCCGATCCCCCTGCCAGTCGTAGCGGCTGAGGTCGGCCACCACGCTTTTCATCGCGCCGGCCCAGCCGTCACCGCCCTGGCGCCGCTGACCCCGCTGCCGGCTGTAGCCCGGCGGCACCGCCAGGGCCGGGGCATAGGGATCGAGCAGCAGGCCGTCGGGATCGGCCGGCAGGCGGTAGCCATAGAGCTGGCCGGGGCCCAGCCCGGCCACCAGGCTATGCCAGTAGGAGCCGCTGCGGTGCTGTTCCCCCTCAAGCACCAGCACCGCCTCCGGCTCGGGATCCTCGAGCGCCTCGAACAGACACAGCTCGACGCGATCGCAGTGACGGGCGTGGAGGCTGAAGTTCACCCCACCTGGCTGCAACGTTGCCCCGAGCGGCGCGCTGCTACCGGCGGTGAGGGCCAGGGGAACGGTGATCACGGCGAGGCCCTCGATCTGTGTGAGGTCACCTGCCAATGGTGGCCAAGGTCAGGCGCGCTGCCTACGTTTCAGGGCATCTCAGGCTGGATCAATGGACATCACGGTGGTGGAGCTGCTGGTGCCCGCGGCCCCCTCAACGGCAGCCCAGGCGGCGCTGCTGCTGCTGCGCCTGTTCATGGGGGTGTGCTTCATCCGCCACGGCTGGCCCAAGCTGCGCAACCTCTCCACCTGGGCCAAGGCGCTCAACACACCGAAGTGGCTGTGCTTCCTCTCGGCCTTTTCGATGTTCGGGGCGGGCATCGCCCTGCTGCCCGGGCTGCTCACGCCCCTGGCAGCCCTGGCAATCCTGGTGTCGATGGCCTACGCCATGGTGCTGGAGATCCGCTCCGGCTTCCCCTTCATCGCCCCCGACCCTTTTCAGATCCCGGCCGGCGACTATGCCGGGCCGATGGGGGTGGGCGAGCCGCCCAGCTGGGAGAAGGCCGCCATGTATGTGGTGATGTGTCTGGTGCTGATCGGCTGCGGTGGGGGCCTGTTCTCGCTCGACAACCTGCTGATCGCCGATCTGGTGACAGAGCTCCTGGGCTAGGTGAGATACCGGCGCCTCAGCGCCCTAATCGTTCCTGCACGTGCTCAGCCACGCGCAGGGCGTTGGCGATCGCCGTGAGTGATGGATTCACCGCGCCGATGGTGGGCATGAAGCTCGTATCCACCACGTAGAGGTTATCGAGCTCGTGGGCCTTGCAGTTGAGATCGAGCACCGACGTGGCCGGATCGCTGCCGAAGCGGCAGGTGCCCGCCTGGTGCCCCACCGCCGCGATGCTCATCGTGCTCTTGATGTAGATCTGGCGCTCCACCAGGTGATTGCGCAGGTAGAGCTGATCGAGCATGCCGGTGAGTCGCCCATACAAGCGCTGGGCGGCGGTCTGATTGTTTGGGGTGTAGTTGAGATGAATATGCCCCTGGGAATCGATCGTCACCCGGTTGTCGGGATCGGGCAGATCTTCGGAGGAGATCCAGAAATCAAGGGCGTGCTCGGCGATTTTGTCCATCGACCAGCCGGGCATCAGGAAGGTTTCCAATGGCGCGTAACCCTTCATGATCTGGCCGTTGGTCTTGCCGGTCATCTGGATGTTGCCCATCGGGTAATCGAACTCGGCATCGCCCAAGTACCAGTCGTTAATCGTGATCGTTTTCTGGAACACGGTGGTGTTGGGCTCATGGGCCAGGGCCACCATCGCCTTGCTGTTGTGGAACATGTAGTTGCGGCCTACCTGGTCGGAGCCGTTGGCCAGGCCGCGGGGGTGCTGGTCGTTGGCCGACATCAGCAGCAGCCGGGCGCTGTTGGCCGCACCACAGCTCACCACCACCACATCACCGCTCACCTGCAGCGTCTCCCCGTCGCGCTGCAGCTCCACCGCCGTCACGCTCCTGCCGCTGGCATCGGTGAGCAGGCGGCGCACCTCGGCGCGGGTGAGCAGCGACACATTGGAGCTCGCCAGGGCAGGGCGCATCCCCAGCACATCGGCATCGCTCTTGGCGTGCACCAGACACGGGAACCCATCGCAGCAGTTGCACTTGCGGCAGCGGCTGAAGGCCAGATTGGCCTCATCCAGCATCACGCCACTGGGGGCGTGGGAGGGGTGCAGTCCGGCAGCACGCAGATCATCGACCAGCTTCTGAATGCGAGGCTCGTGGGCAATCGGTGGGTGGGGATAGGGCCCGCTGCAGGGGGGCTCAGTGGGGTCTTCACCGCGCAGGCCATGCACGTGGTACATCTCCTCGGCCCGCTGATACCAGGGCTCGAAATCGCTGTAGCGCAAAGGCCAGGCCGGCGAGATGCCATCGAAGTGCACCAGCTCCTCGAAATCCTGCTGGCGCAGCCGGAAGTGAGCCGCCCCATACATCTTGGTGGCACCGCCCACGAAGTAATGGCTGCCTGGCTGGAAGGGCTTGCCGTGCTTGTCGAACCAGGTGTCCTTCGACACGTAACGGCCCTTCTGGAACACCTCCTCCGCATCCCAGTTCTGGGGCTCCTGGGGCAGCCAGTCGCCCCGCTCCAGCACGAGGATCTTCAGACCGGTGGGCGCCAGGGTGCGAGCGAGGGTGCCGCCACCGGCGCCACTACCGATGATCACCACATCAAAGTGGGCGCCGCTGTCCACCTGTTGCTGCTCGGCAACGGGCAAAGGGGAGTTATGGATGCCGGTGAGCAGATCCTGAGAAGACACCGCAAACGAAGACACCGCAGACATCGGGAAACAAACGAAGGAACAAGTCGTGATCCAGGATCGACGTTGAGGACCGCCCCTCAACCGGTGTGATAACGATGCAGCTGATGGATCATCTTGGCTACTACGGCGCTCCAACCGGTCTGATGGGAGGCACCCACGCCACGGCCGTTGTCACCATGGAAATACTCGTTGAACAGCAGCAGATCGCGCCAGTGGGGATCGTTCTGGAACAGATCCACGTCCCCATTGAAGGCGCGGCGGCCTAGGTGATCGCGCCGGAAGATCGCCACCAGCCGTTTCTGCAACTGCAGCGAGGCATCCCAGAGGTTGATCCAATTGCCGGAGCGGGTGGGAAACTCCACCTTGAAGCTGTCGCCATAGAAATGGGCAAACTTCTGCAGCGACTCAATCAATAGGAAATTGATCGGCATCCACACCGGGCCCCGCCAGTTGGAATTACCGCCGAACATCGCCACCGGGCTGTCGGCCGGGCTGTAGGCGAGCACCTGACTGTCAATACCTTCGGTGAAGCAATAGGGATTGGCCTCATACACCTTGGAGAGGGCGCGTATGCCATAGGGCGAGAGGAACTCCTCCTCGTCGAAGAGCCGTTCACAGATACGGCGCAGCCTGTCCTCCGGCACCAGGGTGAACAGCACCCGGTCGTTGTGCCAGCGGCCCAGATTGCTCTGCAGCCAGGAGGGGGTGGTGCGCTCATGCACGAACCAGGCCATGCTCTTGAGCACATCCAGCACCGGCAGTCGCTCCACCGTCTGCACATCGAAGCTGGCCACCGCCAGCAGGGGAATCAGACCGGAGACGGAGCGGGTGCGCAGGTAATCGGTGCTGCCGTCAGGCCGCTTGATCACGTCGTAATAGAAACCGTCCGCCTCGTCCCAGTTGAGGTAGCCGCGGGCGTAGTCGAAATTGAGGGTGACCGCCAGCTTCACGAAGTCGTAGACGAAGCGCTCGCAGAGGTCGGCATATTCGGGCTCGTCGCGGCTGAGCTCCACGGCGATGTTGAGAAGGTTGAGGCTGAGCGAAGCCATCCAGGCCGTGCCATCGCACTGCTCGATGCGGCTGCCATCCGTCAGCGGGAAGCGGCGATCGAACACGGCGATGTTGTCGAGACCGAGAAAGCCGCCCTCGAACACATTGTCGCCGGAGCGATCGTTGCGGTTGGCCCACCAGCCGTACTCGAGCAGCAGCTTGCGCAGGGCGGCCCGCAGGTAGGAGAAGTCGGCCGTGCCCTCGGCCTGCTTGCGCTCGATCTGGAAGATGCGCATCACCGCCCAGGCGCCGATCGGCGGGTTGGGGTCGGAGAGGGCCCACTCATAGGCCGGTGTCTGGGCGTTGGGGGCGGTGTAGTGGGGCGAGCGCAGCAGCATCGACTGCTGCTTGGCCGTGGCCGGATCCACGATGGCAAACGACACGGCGTGGAACATCAGATCCCACTGGCAGAAGTAGGGGTACTCCCAGGCATCCGGCATCGCGATCACATCGTGGGCGTGCAGCCGGCTCCAACGGGCCGTTTCACTGTGAGAGCGCTCCGACGGCGGCGGCGGCTGGGTGGGATCCCCTTCCACCCAGCGCAGCACGCTCCAGCCGTAGTACTTCTTGCACCACAGCAACCCGGCCAGGGCACTGCTGTGGATCAGCCGATCCTCCACTGACAGCCCGGGAAGAGAATGCTCCATGTAGGCCTGCCACTCCTGCTCGCGTGCGGCGAACAGGGCGTTGAAGGCCTCGCCGAATGGGGCTGCATCAGTAATCGCGCAATCGCCAGTGGAGTCAGGGTCCGGAGCCGCCATGGCGCGCAGCCGCAGCTCCCCCGTCCAAATCTCGCCGGGCTGCAGAGTGTGCTGCAGCAGCGGCGCCGCCTTGGTGCCCTCGCCGGCGGGGTTGACCGCTCCCTGCTCGCCATCGATCAGGTAGCGATGAAAACCATCCTTCTGAAAGAGGGCACGATTGGGCTGGCTGTAGAGACGCTCGCTGTTGGTCTCGTTATCGGTGAACAGCCACTGGGCGGAGCCGTTGAGCAGCAGCTCATAGGGCTCCAGTTCGGGCAATGCGGGCGTGATCAGCCGATCCCCGTCCAGCCGCAGCGGTTGCCGGGTTTGATCGGGATAGCCCCAGCTCCAGGTGTTGCGCAGCCAGAGCGTGGGCAGCAGACTCAGCGGCGCCGCCTCCGGCCCGCGGTTGATCGCCCGGATGCGGATCAGCAGATCGGTGGGCGAGGCCTTGGCCACCTCGATGAACACATCGAAATAGCGACTCTCGTTGAAAATGCCCGTATCCACCAACTCGTATTCCGGCTGGTCGCGACCGCGGCGGCCGTTCTCCTCCACCAGCTGCTCGTAGGGGAAACGGGTCTGGGGATACTTGTACAACCCCCGCATGAAGCTGTGGGTTGGGGTATTGGCGATGTGGAAGTAGTAGTCCTTGAGGTCTTCGCCGTGATTACCCTCGGGGTTGCCCAGGCCGAAGGGCCGCTCCTTGAGGATCGGATCCTGGCCGTTCCACAGGGCCACCGAAAAACACATCCGGCACTGCTCATCGCAGATGCCAAGCAGACCGTCTTCTCCCCAGCGATACACCCGCGAGCGGGCATGGTCGTGGGGGAATGACCGCCAGGCATCGCCATCGGCGGAATAGTCCTCCCGCACCGTGCCCCACTGGCGATCGGGCAGATAGCTCCCCCACAGGCTCCAGGGAGCCAGGCCATTATCGCGCTCGGCCATGCGCCGGGCTTCCGAACTGGGCTGGGCAGGGCCGCTGGTTTCGACCGGGTCGCTGGTCATTGCAAAGCAGCGCGCACGCCGGCGGCGATCCGCAGGGCGTTGGCGATCACGGTGAGCCCGAAGCCCATCATGGGACAGGCGGGGAACACGCTGGCATCAGCGATGGTGAGGTTGGTGAGTTCATGGCTGCGGCCCTGCAGGTCCACCACCGAGGTGGCCGGGTTGTCGCCCATGCGGCAGGTGCCGCAGGCGTAACCGATGGCAGAAAGCGGCGCCTCCCCCCGCGGATGGGTGGGGGCGCTGCGCACCACGTGGGTGAGCGGATCGGCCTCCACCGCCTTGAGGGTATCGATCCAGCGGTAGACGAGCCGGTCGTGGGCTTCGCAGTTGTTCACCCGGTAGTTCACCTGGATCTGGTCGTTGCGGAGGCTGATGCGGTTGTGGGGATCGGGGAGCACCGGGCTCATCGCCCACCAGGTGACCGAGCGGGAGGCCAGCTGCTCGAGACCGAAATCAGGCAGGAGTTTGGTCACCAGCGACAGCACCGGCGGCGATTCAGCAAAGAGCGCGTCCTGAAGCACGCCACCACCGTTCTGGATGGAGCCCAGCGGGAACGAGACGTTGCTGTCCCCCCAGAGGAAATCATTCACGCCAAAGCTGCGGGAATAACAGCCATCGTTCGGAACGGTGGCGAGCTGCAGGATCGAGGTGAGCTGCAGCTTCATCAGGTTGCGGCCCACCTGGTCAGACCCGTTGGCCAGACCGCGGGGGTGATGATCACTGGTTGAGCGCAGCAGGATCGCCGACGTGTTGATCGCCCCAGCCGCCAGCACCACCTGGTGGGCGCTGAACAGCCAGCACTGACCATCGATCAGCGCCTCAACGCCGCGCACCTCGCTGCCGGAAGGATTTACGTGCAAACGCTGCACGGCGGCACCGCTGCGCACCATCACGTTGGTGCTGCGGCGGGCTGGTTCCACCCCAAAGAGCTCCGCATCGCCAGTGGGATCACTGCTGGACTCCGACCAGCTCAGGGGCAGGCGATAGGGGTGCACCCCATGGCGCTGAAGGTCATCTGCCAGGGCGTTGAGGAACGGCTCGGTCTGCTTTGGTTCATGGGCATAGCCCACGGAGCCGGGGGGCTCGGTGGGATCGTGGCCCCGCACACCATGCACCCGGTAAAGGCTTTCAGCCTGGGCGTACCAGGGCTCCATCTCGGTGTAGCTGAGTCCCCAGGAGGGGGCCTGGCGCTCCTGCAGCATCAGCCCATCGAACTCGCGCTCGCGCATGCGCTCGAGCACCCCTCCCCAGATTTTGGTGTTGCCACCGAGGGCGTAGATCGTCTGGGGAGCGAAGGGATCGCCATCGGTGCCGAACCAGCGCTCATTCGGGTGATAGCGCTCCTTGCGGAACAGCTCCACACCGGCCAGGTTCTGATCGGCCAACGGCATGCTGCCGCCGCGCTCCAGCAGCAGCACGGCGTGGCCGGCCTCGGCAAGAGCGGCGGCGATGGTGCCACCGGCAGCGCCGCTGCCGATGATGATGACGTCGTAGTGACGGTCGTCGATGATCATCTGATGGTCCTCAATGACGTTGCCAGACGTAAATGAGCACAAACAGGATGATCCAGATCACATCCACGAAGTGCCAGAACAGAGAGGTGGCCTGAACGCCCTGTTCCCCCTTGGCGTAGTTAGCAGGGATGAACGACTTGATCAGCATCAGGGCCATCAACAGCACGCCGGTTGCCACATGCAGGCCGTGGAAACCGGTAAGCAAGTAAAAGGTGCCACCGAAGGTGCCTGAGGTGAAGCCGAACGCAAGCTCGCTCCACTCCACGGCCTGGCCATAGAGGAAATAGCCCCCCAAGGCCATGGTGAGAAGCCAGAGGGCCCGGAAGCCCCAGAGGTTGCCTCGAGCCATGAAGGTCTCGGCCAGCCAGATCGTGCCGGAACTCGAGACCAGAACGATCGTGTTGATCAGCGGCATGCGCCACTCCAGGCCCTCCACACCGGCCGGGAGCCAGTTGAGGGCCGAGGTCTTCAATACGGCATAGCCACTGAAGAACGCCAGGAAGATGACGCTCTCGGAGCACAGAAAAATGATGAAGCCGGTGAGGCTGTGGTTGGCGTGGCCCTCACCACCCTCTCCATGGGGAGTGATCGAACCGGTGGGGGGAATGGCGGTGGTCATGGCGTGGCCTCCTGCAGGGTGAGTTCGCGTTCAATCGCCGCCTGGTTTTCCACCAGCGGTTGGCCCAGGCCATAGCCGTAGGGGCGTGCAATCACGGTGGGCACATGCTCACCGAAGTTGTCCTCGGCGGGCGGGGAGGGCAAGAGCCACTCCAGGCCGATGGCATTCCAGGGATTGTGGGTCGCCTTGGGGCCCCGCACCCAGGAGCTCACCATGTTGAGAAGGAAAGGAATGATCGATACCCCCAAAAGAAAGGCCCCGAGGCTGGCAAGCACGTTCCAGAAGGCGAATTCCGGGTCATAGGATGAAACCCGTCTCGGCATGCCCATCAAGCCGGCAGGGTGCATGGGGAGAAAGTTCAGATTTGCGCCAACAAAAGTGAGCAAGAAATGGACCTTTCCCAAGCCCTCATAGGGCATCCGACCGGTGAACTTGGGGAACCAGTGATAGATAGCCGCGAACACACCCATCACCGCTGCTCCATAAATTACGTAGTGAAAGTGACCAACAACAAAATAAGTATTGCTGACATGAATGTCGACTGGAACAGTAGCCAGCATGATACCTGTGATGCCTGCAAAAACGAAATTGAACAGCCCACCCAGGCAGAACAACATCGGAGTGGTGAGGCGCAGTTTGCCGCGCCAGAGAGTTCCCAGCCAGGCGAACACCTTCACCCCGGTGGGTACGGCGATCAACATGGTCGTAACCATGAACAGATTGCGCATCCACTGAGCCACTCCACTAGGAAACATGTGGTGCACCCAGACAATCAACCCGAGCCCGACAATGATGAATGAGGCGAGCGCTACATAGACATATCCGAAGAGCGGCTTACGCGCGTAAACAGGGAAGAGTTCAGAGAACACTCCGAACACCGGCAGAATGATCACATAGACGGCCGGGTGGGAGTAGAACCAGAAAAAATGCTGATACAGCACTGGATCTCCACCTCCCTCAGGACGATAAAAAGAGGTCCCAGCAATCAGATCGAACAACAGCATCACCGCTCCGCCAGTGAGAGCAGGCAGCCCGATCAACTGCAGGGATTGGGCCGCCAGCGCCGTCCAGCAGAACACCGGCATGCGGAACCAGGTCATGCCCGGCGCACGCATGCGGATGATCGTGGTCACGAAATTGACTGCTCCCATAATTGACGACACCCCTGAAAGAGCAACCGCCGTAATCCAGAGACCCTGGCCGCTCAGCAGATTGCCGAGGGGATTTTGGAGACTGACCGGCGGGTAGGACCACCAACCGGAATAGGCCGGTCCTCCGGGCACGAAGAAACTGGCGATCAGCAGAGTGCCGAAGATGGGCACCAACCAGAAGGCCACGGCATTCAACCGCGGGAAGGCCATATCCGGTGCGCCGATCATCGTCGGGATCAAGAGGTTATTAAGACCGTTGAGAACCGGAAAGATGAACAGAAACAGCATGATCGTTCCGTGCATCGTGTAGATGCCGTTATAGACCGTGCGATCCACCAAATCAGCAGCGGGCGTGATCAGCTCACCGCGAATGATCATGGCGAGAAGGCCACCGATCAAAAAATAAAAGAAGGACAGCACGATGTACTGGATGCCGATCACCTTGGCGTCGGTGTTGAAGCTGAAATAGCGGGTCCAGGATGGCTTGGGCTCGCTGGAGGGGAACGTGGCGGAGGTCATCGGGAAGCAAGATCAGGCATCGTGGGGCAGGGTGTTGGAGCCAGGAACATTCACCTGCGGTGGGGGGGCCGGAGGCACGGTGGCCCAGCCGGGATTGCTCTTGCGGTCCCGTACGGCGTACTCCTGCACGGCATCGCTGATGCCGCTCTGGAGAGGCTGAGCGGCAGCCTGCTTCAGCCAGGCGGCGTGGGCATCGCCAGCCTCCACCACCACATCAGCCTGGTTGGCCGCAAACCAGGTGCCGCTGAACTGGGAATCGCGCAGGCGGTAACGCCCCTCCCTTGTGGGGGTGAGATTGAAGTCGATCGCCGTGCCAGGAACCACATCCTGCTTAAGGCGAAACGCCGGGATGTAGAAGCCATGGATCACATCATTGGAAACCAGCCTGAAAGTGACGGGCTGGTCAATAGCCAGGTGCAGTTCGGTGGAGGAAACTCCCGCAACGGGATAGCGGAACTCCCAGGACCATTGGCGGGCGATCACCTCCACAGTTTCCGCAGGCAGCCGGTCGCCCGGATAGCCCCCAACCTCCTCCACCGCATTGCCTGGATGGATGTGCTCCATGGGCCCCAGCACACCAAGACGGGTGTTGACCTGGATGGCGTAAACCGCAATCGCCATCACCAACACCAGTGGAATGGCCGTCCAGATCACCTCAAGCTTGGTGTTGCCCTCGATTGGCTCGGCATCGGATGCGTCATATTTCTCGGCTCGGTGCATCAGCATCACCCAGATCATCACCGAGATCACACCGAGAAAGACAAAGGTGCCCACCCCCGTTTCAAAGCTGAACAGGCCATCCACAAGGGGCGCGGCAGTGGAGGCCTGAACGGGCAGCCAGTGGTAAGCCTGACGGCTCATCCACACGCTCACAAGCACCAGCAGCCCCACCCAGAGGGCCAGCCCCAGCAGGGGCAGGGGACGCAGGCGCGGGGTGGAACTGGTCATGGCAGAGCCTCCTTGAGGTCGGCACCGGCGGCCAGAAGCTGGTCGGCGGTGATGTGCACACCGAATTCGGCGGCGAGCTCGGCACCAAGCGTGCCGTGCAGACCGATCACCAGAAACAG
>JBBASO010000054.1:0-17511 GCA_040399265.1 Prochlorococcaceae cyanobacterium | reverse complement strand
TCGCCGCGGATGTTGCTGCAGGTGCTCAGCGATGCCCGCAGAGCTGCCGATCTGGTCTGCCCCGAGAGCGGCGAGCACCACGGATCTGCTCCCGGCAGCCACGCGGGGTGACCAGCGGCAGGTGCAGGCGAAAGGTGCCGTGCAGCTGCTTGAGGATCCAGTCGGCGCGGGTGATCACGGTGAAGTCCCCTCCAGCTGCGGCAGCGGGATGCCGCGCTCCTGGGCATTGACCACCAGCTGGTGGTGCTGGCAGAGCAGCAGCGACAGCAGGTAGAGCCGGAAGCCCGGGGTGGTGAGGCTGGGCGTCTGGGGCTGCTGGTGGCCTGTCTCGCTCAGGAACTCCATCACCAGTGATTCGGTGGCGCGTGCGGGGGCGGCGTGGCTGCTGCGCAGCCGGAACTGGATGGTGCGCTGGCTCATCGCGATGGAGTGAGATCGCGGGATGGAGAGGGGGCCCAAACGGCGGAGGGGGTCCGATGGCGTTGCACGGCCTCGGCGCCGCTCAGCAGGGCCGAGCCGATCAGCAGCGCCGCAAACCCCTGGCGCAGGCGCCGCTCGCTCAGGTAGGGCGCCAGACGCTGGCCCACCACCGCGCCCACGGCGCCACCGAGCAGCAGCGGCACCAGCAGCGGCAGCCTGGCGGCGGGCCAGTGACCCAGGGCCGCAAACGCCACCAGGGCGTTAACGGCGATCAGCAGCAGGCTGGTGCCGCTGGCCAGCGGCATCGGCAGACCCGCCAGCAGCACCAGGGCAGGCACGATCGCGAAGCCGCCGCCTACGCCGGCGATGCCCGTGAGCAACCCCACCAGCACCCCCTGGCCCGCCAGCAGCAGGTCGTGGCGCCGTGACTGCGGCGAGGTGGCAGGGGTGGAGGACCCAGCCCTGCCACCTCGCTGGCGGGTGAGCAGCCAGGAGGCCAGCAGGGCCGCCGCGGCGAACACCCCCAGCTGCACTGGCTCGGCAATGAACCCGGCCTTCACCCAGCTGCCGCCGATCCAGCTTCCCGCCAGGGCTGGAACGCCGAGGATCATGGCCGGGCGTGCCGCGAACTGACGGCGGCGCAGGTAGGGGCCAAGGTTGCCCAGGGCCAGCAGCATCACCACCAGCAGCGACAGGGGCACCGCCTCCCTGCTGGGCAGGGCGGCACCGCTCACCAGCAGCGGCAGCAGCAGGATCGAGCCACCGGCCCCCAGCACCGAGAGCAGAAAGCCGATCAAGGTGCCGCCGCCCGCCAGCAGGACGAGGCTGGCGAGCGCCATCAGAGGCTCACCTTGTTCCAGGGCATCACGGCGAGCAGCCGTGCCATGCCGCAGAAGCCGCTCACACCCGCGAACACCAGCCCAGCGCCCACGAACCAGCTCAGCAGGATCCAGGCGGGCGCCACGGTGCTGCTGAGGATCAGGCCCAGCAGCACCAGCGACCCGGCGGCGATCTGCACCTGGCGCATCAGCGGCAGCGGCGCGTTCTTGAGCCTGCGCACCGGCAGGCCGGCCTGCTGCCAGCTGGGGAGGCCCCCCTCCAGATCGCTCACGGGGTGGGCGTAGCCCCGCTCCAGCAGGGTCTGCACCCCCCTGGCGCTGCGGTTGCCGCTCTGGCAGACCAGCACCAGCGGGCCGGTGGGCAGATCGGCCTGATGCAGGCGGGACAGGGGCACATTCAGGCTGCCGGCGATGTGGCCGGCGGCGTATTCCATCGGTTCGCGCACGTCGATCACGGCAACGCGCTGGCTGCCGAGCTGCTCGGCCAGCGCCTGGGCGCTGATGCGCTCAAGGCCTGGGCCGTGCGGGTTGGGGAGACTGAGGGAGCGGTTGGCCATGGTGCGGCGGGAAGGGTGATGGGTTGGTGGGTGGGCCCGCGCCTGCACAGGTGGTGCAGCGCCACCGGCTTCAGCTGGCGGTGGCGGCGCTGATCACGACGCCTTCGAGCGGGTAGCCCGCATCGCCCCAGCGGGCGAGACCGCCGTGCAGGTTGGCCACCTGGCTGCGGCCGCCCTTGAGCAGCTGCTGGGTGGCCAAGGCCGAGCGGCTGCCGGAATGGCAGACCACCACAACGGGCTTGCCTGCGGGGATCTCGCCGCTGCGCTGCTCCAGCTCCGGCAACGGCAACAGCAGGCTGCCGGCTACATGGCCGTCGGGGCCGTGGAACTCCTCGGCGGAGCGCACATCGAGGACCGTGAGCTCTCCGAGGTGCTCAACCACCCAGCTGGGCGAAAGTTCGGGCAGGCCGGCGAAGCTGCGGCTCACGGGCGCCCAGCTCTCGGAGGGTGTCTCCAGGCGGGGTTTGCCTGAGCGCAGGTTGCCCGGCAGCGCTTCGGCGATCTTGTGGGGGTGGGGCAGCTTCATCGCCTGCATGTGGCCCACGAAGTCGCGCTCGGTGGCGGCACCGCCGAGGCGGGCGTTGAAGGCTTTCTCTTCTGCCACCGAGGTGACCGTGCGGCCGGTGTAGTCGTGGCCGGGATAGAGCAGGCAGCTGGCAGGCAGGCTGAACAGCTGCTCGGTGATCGAGCGCCACAGGGTGTGGGCATCGCCCTGCTGGAAATCGCAGCGGCCGCAGCCGCGCACCAGCAGCGCATCGCCCGTGAATGCCACGGAGTGGTCGTCGAGCACGTAGCTGACGCAGCCATCGGTGTGGCCGGGGGTGCTGCGCACCTCCAGCTGCCGCCCCCCGAACGCCACGCGATCGCCCTGCTGCAGCGGCTGGGTGACGTTCTCGGCACGGGCGGCGGCGGCCAGGGCGATGGCGGAGCCGGTGGCCTGGTGCATCAGCCAGCTGCCGGTCACATGGTCGGCATGGGCATGGGTGTCGAGGCAGGCCACCAGGTGGATGCCCAGCTCCTGGATCAGCGACAGATCACGGCTGTGCTGCTCAAACACCGGATCGATCAGCACGCCTTCTCCACTGGCCACATCGGCCAGCAGATAGGTGAAGGTGCCCGTGTCGGCATCGAACAGCTGGCGGAACAGCAGCGGCGTCCCACCGGCGGCAGCCGCGAGCAGAGGCGAGGCGGGGGCAACGGTCACGGGAGGATCCCCTGGATCTGTTTATGACCATACACACATAGCGGCGGATCGGTAAGGGCTGGGCGGCCGACTGGCCGGCGCTGTGGGTGCTGCTGGGAGCCGGTGTTCCGCGCTGGTGAAACCATCCCGCACGATCCCGCCATCAGCGAGGCCGAGGCCCAGCTGGCGTGGGTGGAGCAGCGCCAGGCAGTGATGCTGGCTGGGGTTCCGCGCTCCAGTTCAACCTGGTGGTTAGCACCAGCACCGCCGGCATCCGCTGTTGGCAGCGCAAGGGCTTTCAGGTCGTCGGCACCCTGCGATGGACGTTCCGCCACAAGCGGCTTGGCTATGTGGATGCCCTGGTGATGATCCAGGGGTTGGTGGAGGGGCCGGCCCCATGACGGAGGTGCCGCCTGCCGGCTGGATCAGCTGCTTCCGGAGCTCGCCTCCGCGTGGGCGTGGTAGCTGCTGCGCACCAGCGGGCCGCTGCGCACCTGACGGAAGCCCAGCTCGCGGGCGATGGCGCCGAGGCGTTCGAACTCCTCCGGGCTCCAGTAGCGGGCCACGGGGATGTGGGCCAGCGACGGCCGCAGGTACTGCCCGAGGGTGAGCCGCTGGCAATCGACGGCCCGCAGGTCGCGCAGCGTCTGCACCACCTCCGCCTCGCTCTCCCCCAGCCCCAGCATCAGGCCGCTCTTGGTGGGGATGGCCGGCGCCAGCTGCCGGGCCGCTGCCAGCAGGCCCAGGGAGCGGCGGTAGGTGGCGCCGCGGCGCACCTCCCCCTGCAGCCGCTCCACCGTTTCCAGATTGTGGTTGAAGCACACCGGCGCCGCCGCCAGCACGGCGGCCAGCCGCTGGCGCTGGGCGGCGACGCCCGCCTGTTCCTGCCGGTGCCCGCCCCAGAAGTCTGGGGTGAGCACCTCGATCGCCACGCCCGGGGTGCGGCGGCGGATGGCGGCCATGGCAGCGGTGAACAGGCCGGCGCCGTGGTCGGCCAGGTCGTCGCGGGCCACGGCGGTGAGCACCACGTAGGAGAGGCCCAGCACCGCCACTGCCTCCGCCACCCGCTCCGCTTCGGCGCCGTCGAGGGGCATCGGTGCCTGGCCCTTGTCCACCTGGCAGAAGGCGCAGCTGCGGGTGCAGATCGAGCCCCCCAGCAGGAAGGTGGCCGTGCCGGCGGCGTAGCACTCCGCCCGGTTGGGGCAGCGGCCCTCCTCACAGATCGTGTGCAGCCGCTGCTGCTTCACCACCGCTTGCACGTCTGCGAGGGCTGAGGCATCGCCCACGGGCCGCCGCAGCCAGGCGGGCAGCCGTTCGGCCGGGGCAATGCTGCTGTAGCGGCTGGTGCGGCTCATGGACGGAGGCAGTGGTGCTGAGTCAGGGGTGATGCGTCATTCCACGGGGCGGCGCCCCTCCAGTGCCCGCGCCAGCGTCACCTCATCGGCGTAGTCCAGTTCACCGCCGACCGGCAGGCCGTAGGCGATGCGACTCACCGGCGCGAACGGCCGCAGCAGCCGGGCCAGGTAAAGGCTGGTGGTGTCGCCCTCCACGCTGGGGGTGAGGGCCAGGATCACCTCCTCCACCGGCACACTGCCCGGCGCCGGCGTGGCGGCCACCCGTTGCACCAGCGGCTGGATCTGCAGCAGCTCAGGGCCGATGCCGTCCATCGGCGAGATCAGCCCGCCCAGCACGTGATAGCTGCCCTTGAACTCCCGCGTGCGCTCCAGGGCCAGCAGGTCGCGGGAGTCGGCCACCACACAGATCTGGCCGGTGTGGCGCTCCGGGTTGCGGCAGATCTCGCAGAGCGGCTCGGCCGAGAGATGGAAGCAGCGCTGGCACTGGCCCACCTGGCTGCGGGCGGCCAGCAGCGCGTCGGCGAAGCTGCGGATCTGCTCTTCCGGCTGGCGCAGCAGGTGCAGCGCCAGCCGCTGGGCCGTGCGTGGGCCGATGCCGGGCAGCCGCTCGAACTGCTCGATCAACCGGGCCAGGGGACGGGTGTAGCCGCTCAGGACCGTGCTGCCGCTGGCCGGAATGTAGGCGCGGCGCCCAGCAGAATGGGCGCCAGCTCCCTGCCCGCCGCGCCCGTGATCGCCACGCCCGTCCGTTTCCTGCCGCCGGCAGGCCTGTTGCGCAGCCTGGTGGCGCTGGCGCTGGCCCTGCTGCTCACGGCCTGCAGCGGCACCACCGCCGGCCTCAATGGCTACCAGAGCCCCGATGGGCGTTACGCCTTTCTCTATCCCACCGGCTGGATCCGCGCCCAGGTGAGCGGCGGCCCCTCGGTGGTGTTCCACGACCTGATCAACAGCGATGAAACCCTCAGCCTGGTGATTTCGGAGGTGACCCCCGAGAGCGAGCTCATGAGCCTCGGCAGTCCGGTGGCGGTGGGCGAGACCCTGCGCCGCAACGTGATCGCCCCCGCCGGCAGCGGTCGCGCCGCAGAGCTGGTGCAGGCCGAGGAGCGCCAGCAGGGTGGGCGCACCTTCTACGACCTGGAGTACGCCGTGCACCTTCAGGATCGCGACCGCCACGAGCTGGCCACGGTGGTGGTCGACCGGGGCCGTCTTTACACCTTTGCCGCCAGCACCAATGAGAGCCGCTGGACCAAGGTGAAAGATCTGTTCCAGCAGGTGGTGACCTCCTTCAACCTGCTGGTGTGAGTTGAGCCCGCTCTCCCCGGCTGGGCCCCCCGCTCCGGCTTCCGCCTCGTTTCACGCCACCGACCCCGATGCGGCGGTGGATGTGGCCGTGATCGGTGGCGGCCTGGCTGGTGGCCTGCTGGCCCTGGAGCTGGCGGGGCTGGGCCTGGCCGTGCAGTTGCTGGATCAATCGGTCGCCCGCCAGTCTGGTGCCCACGGCTGCGCCAGCCACTGGAGCTACGGGGCGATCGCCCCGTTCGCTGGTGAGGCCTGGGCCCGGCTGCAGCGCCGCCATGGCGATCTGGGGTGGCGCCGCCGCTGGTTCCGCCCCTGGGGACCTGGCGCTCCTCTGGGCGGCCGGCTGCCCTTGCCCTGCAGTCGGGTGGAGGCGGACGTGTTACGCCGTGGGTTGCCTTTGGCTCTGGAGCGGGGGGGGGTGTGTCGGCTCCAGGCCCGGGTGGAGCGGCTGCTGCCACCCGCCGGCGATCGCCAGGGTTGGCGGCTCCGCCTGGCCGGGGTGGCCGAACCCTTGGTGGCCCGGCAGGTGGTGCTGGCTGCCGGCGCCTTCAGCCGGGCCCTGTGGCCGGAACTCCCAGAGCGACTGCGGGTGAGTTGGGCCGGGGTGCTGCTGCTGGAGCCGCAGCGCGGCGGCTGGCCCTGGGCAGGCCCGCTGGCGATGCGTCTGCCAGCCCGTTTCCAGCGGCTGGCGCTGGAAGCCGGCGCTCCAGCCCTGCACCAGGAGGCCTGGCAGGTGGATCCGGGCCTGCTGCCCTGGGGCGAGCACTGGCTGGCGGGGCAGATCAGCCTGGTGCGCCCCGACCTGGCGGCCGGTGACCCCCCCGATGCCGCTCTGCAGGAGCGGCGGCTGCGCCAGGCCCTGGCGCCGTTGCTGCCAGCGCTGCTCCACTGGCCGGGGCGCTTTCAGCAAGTGCCGGTGAGCTTCTGCAGCGATGGCCTGCCCCTGGTGGGGCCGGTGGCCGGGGCGCCGCCCGGCCTGTGGAGCTTTGCCGGTTTCAGTGCCGCGTTCACGGCCGTACCGCAGCTGGTGCCGGGACTGGCCCGGGCCGTTCAGGCCGCAGGGGGGTGACAGGTGCTGGGGCTTCCTCCATAGTTGCGCCAATGGTCCAGCCAGCTGCACCCCTCGCTCCTGCTGACCCCCCCGGCAAGCCGGTGCTCGGGGGCCTGGACGACCACGCCCAGGTGGGCCTCTGCCTGGCGGCTGTGGCCGGCGCCCTGGGCTGCTGGGCTTTGTTCTGGCCTGTGCCCACTCAGGTGAGCGGTACCGGCGTGCTCATCTATCCCGACAATGCCGGCATCCTTGATGCCCGCGCCGGCGGCCAGGTGCGCGTGATCCAGGTGAAGGCGGGTGAGCGGGTGCGCCGCGGCCAGGTGCTCATGACCCTCTACCTGCCGGTGCTGGAGCGGCAGCTGGAGCAGCAGCGCGGCAACCTGCGCCAGCTGGAGCGCCACAACGCCCAGCTCGATCAACGGGACGCCGAACGCCTCAGCACCGAGCGCCGCTCCCTCGAGACCTCCCTGGCCAAGCTCGCCAACGACCGCCAGCGCTACGGCCAGCTGCAGGACACCTACGCCTCCAAGCTGCGCAACCTGGAGTGGCTCGCCAAGCGCGAGGTGGTGGCCCCCCTCTCCTCGGAGGTGGTGGGCGCGGAGCAGGGTCTCACCAGCACCGGCGTGAACCTGGACAACATCCGCATCCAGGAAAAGGAGGTGGTCACCAACTACGAGCAGGTGAAGCTGGAGATCGAAACCCAGGCCCTGCAGCGCCGCTACCAGATCGACGACCTCAGGCGCGAGATCCAGGTCACCGAGGCCAAGATCGCCTACGACGGCAAGGTGCTGGCCGAGCGCGACGGCCGGGTGCTCGATCTGCAGGTGATCCCCGGCCAGACCGTGAGCACCGGCCAGCGCCTGGGCACGATCGGCCGGCCGGACCGCCCCCAGGCCGGCGACCGGCCGCTCAAGGCCGTGGCCTACTTCGCCCCCGCCGACGCCCGCCGCCTGCCCCCCGGCCTGCCGGTGGAGGTGGTGCCCCTCTGGAACCAGCGCGGCCGCTTCGGCGGCATCGTGGGCAAGGTGGGCGAGGTGCTCACCCTGCCCGCCACCGAGGAGGACATCTCCACCACCATCGGCAACCCCCAGCTGGCCCAGGAGCTCACCAAGAACGGCCCGGTGATGCGCGCCGACATCGAGCTCGAGAAGGATCCCGCCAGCGTGGATGGCTTCCGCTGGACCCTCTCGGGCGGCAGCGGCGTGTTTCCGATCCGCGAGGGCCTCACCGTGCAGACCTACGCCTACGTGGAGTGGCGCTCGCCGCTGAGCTACGTGATTCCGGGTCTGCGCTCGCTCACCGGCGGCTACCGCACCACCCGCATCGACCGCCGCTGGGACCGCCCCTCCCTGCGCCAGCCCGGAACCCTGCCATGACCTCCCCCCAGAAGCTCCCGCAGATCCGTAACCCGCTGCTGCGTCAGGAGTTTCCCTGGGTGGTGGCCGAGGTGGTGCTGCTGGTGATCCTGTTCAATGCCAACCCTCCCGAGCTCTGGTTCTGGCTGGTGGTGCTGGTGGTGGTGCTGCTCTACCGGATCGAGCGCTGGTGGTCATCGCGGCCGGGGGCCTGAGCGGATCGCTCAGCGCACCAGGGCCCGCCAGTGCCGTTCCGTGCTGCTGATGGTGTGATCGATGCGGTTCAGCACCACCAGGCGGTCGGCCACCTGCTGCAGCTGCTGGGGGGCCATCCGCTGGAAGGCGGCCTTCGCCTGGTCATTGTGCAGAATCTCCGGCGGCAGCCTGAGCAATGGGGCCTGCGGCGGGGCCTGCAGCTCCAGAGCGCGCCCCAGCGCGGCCTGCCAGCCCAGCAGCCGCTCGGCCACAGCGGCACTGAATGCGGCCGCAGCGGCCTTCAGGTGCTCCAGATCCCAGTCCTGCCACTGGGGATCCGGCAGGCGGTTCAGTTCATCGAGGTCGAGCATCAGGGATTCGCAGGCGTGATCCAGCAACTCCCACATCTGGGCTACCGGGTGCCGCGAAGCCAGGGGCCCGAGTTCACGCAGGGCGCCGACCCGCTCAGTGCGGAGGTTGAGCAGGCTCTGGCGCAGACCGCGCAGCCTCTGGCTCATGGTTCGGCGGCGCTCGGCGGCGGAAGCCTGTTGCAGCGATTCCTGCAGGGTCTGGCCAAGATCCACCAGCAGCTGCAGCAGGCCCAGGCGCTGCTGCATCCGGGCTCTGGAGGGCCAGAACAGGCGCAGGCTGAGCAGGGCCATCAGGATGCCGAAGGCGGTCCAGTACAGGCGCAGCGGGATCCAGCTGTCGAGCTGCTGCTCGTGGGTGAGCCAGCCTGAGATCACCACGAAGCAGCACACCGTGTAGCCCACCGTGAGACGAAGTGAGCCGGCGATCAGCCGTGCCAGCAGCAGCGCCAGCGGCAACGCCACCGCAATGGGAAGGGAGCCCCAGGCCCGGTAGCCGAAGAACACCACGATGGCGCCCACCGCCGTGCCGACCAGGCGCTGGCGGCCCAGCTCAAGCGTGTTGCCGTAGCTGCCCACCGTGACGCTCAGCACAGCCAGGGATGCGTAGGTGGCAAACGCCAGGCCGGTGAGCGTGGCGAAGCCGTTCACCACTGCCACGGTGAGGGCCAGGCGCAGGGTGTCGCGCAGGGCGGGGCTGCTCATGTCGCCCGTCTCTGCTCCTGGTCGATCGCCTGGCGCACCAGGGCGCGACTGCCCAGCAGTTGCTGCAGCTGCTCCAACTGCTGAGCAATGGCCAGAAGCAAGGCGGCGGAGGCGTTGTTCCGCCGGGCGAGCTGCAACCAGTCCTCCAGCGTGGGTGCGGCGCTCCGGGCTGCAGCAGGAGCGCCGGGCCGCAGATGTCGACCCAGCTCGCGCAGGGTTGGGCCGAGCAGGCCGTCGGCCTCCAGTGGGGCGGGCAGCTCCAGCAGCAGGGGCTCCAGCAGCAGCCACTGGCGCATCAGCTGGCGCCAGATGAAGCCGGTCTGGGCCCAGCGCGAGCTCAGCTGCCGCACGCGGCTCGGTGTTGGACTGCTCTGGCGCTGATCCCGCAGTTGCTGCAGCTGCAGGATCGGCGGCAGCAGCTCCTGGGAGCGCAGGGCCTGGGGCGGGATGCCCCCCTGGGCCAGCCAGCGCTCCATCTGCAGCAGCTGCTCGCTGAGCTGCTCACAGAGTCCGCGCTCCAGCGGCGGTAACTGCTGCAGCGGCCGGCGCGGCCAGAACACCCAGGTGGACAGCTGGGCCATGGCGATGCCCACCACGGCGCTGAAGGCCAGATCGAAAACCAGCGCAGCGTTGAAGTGCGCGCCATCACCCATCACCTCGAGGCCCCAGCAGCTCAGGTAGCCGAGGCTCAGTCCCTTGAGCAGTCCCAGGCCACGCACCAGCGCTCCCGTGATCAGCAGGCCGATCGCGGTGACCAGCCAGCCGCTGATCACGTTGTGCAGCAGCACGGCGGTGAGGATGCCGATCACGGATCCAGCCACCATCTGGCCGATGCTGCGCAGGGGCGTGAGGTCGTTGTCGTTGATGAACACCACCGCCAGCAGCAGCCCCAGCAGCATCACGCCGCCGCGGTCGGCCCAGAGCATGATCCCGATCGTGAGGGTGGCGGCCAGCCAGGTGCGCAGGCTGTTGCGCCAGAGCGGGCTGAGGGCAGGTATGGAGTTGGCCATTTGACAGCTCCGCTCAGGGCTTGGCGTTGCTGGACTCCTGCAGCTGCAGCTGGGGCTTGACCGGATGGGCTGGATCGCGCGGCATCGGCAGCAGTTCCCGCAGTAGGCGGGCGTAGCTCACGTTCACCGCCACCGTGGCATTGAGCCGCCGCACCAGGCTGTTGATCAGCTGGTCTTGGGTGAACGACACATCGATCTCGCTGGAGAGGCCGGTCTGGTAGCGCAGCCGCACATCGCGGAAGGCCTCCAGCGCGGCCGCCACCCCTCTGCGCGCGGAGCTGAGCTTGGCCAGGCTCGCCTCGTGGGTGAAGAAGGCCTGTTCGATCCGCAGGCGGATGTCGTTGCGTGAGGAGGCGTACTGCTGGGCTGCGGCGTCTGCCTGTCTGGCGAGCGCCCTGGCCTGGCCGGCGGTGGTGCCCGCATCGAAGAGCAGCCAGGTGAAGGTGAGCCCCACCGACCAGTCCCAGCCGTTGGCGGTGCTCAGGGGCAGAAGGGTGGAACCGCAGCAGCCTCCTCCGCCCAGATCGATGTCGTCCACGCTGGTCCGGGAGCTGCTGCCTCCGGCACTCGCAAACAGGGACAGGCTGGGCAAGAGTCCTGCCGCCGTGGCCTGGCTCTGTTGAGCCAGCGCAGATCGGGTGGCCAGGATCGCCTCCAGCTCCGGGTTGCCCCGGTAGGCGGCCAGCAGGCTCGCCTCCAGGTCGAGGGGCCAGCGCGGCTGCACCACGATCGGGTCGCTGGCACTGGGGGTGACGCTGGCGGGCAGGTTGAGCAGCAGGGCCAGTTGGCGGCGGGCCACGGCCCGGTCGGCCAGGGCCTGGATCAGGCTCTCCTCCCCCTGGGCCTGGATGGCCCGGCGGCGCAGCACATCCAGCCGGGGCACCAGGCCGGCTTGCTTGAGGTCGAGACTCTCCTGCAGGATCACCAGGTCGTTGCGCAGGTTGGCGTCGTACACGCGCACCAGCTGTTCGCTTTGCTGGAGGCCGTAGTAGGCCTCACTCACCTGCAGCTGGAGGCTGCGCAGCTGGTTGGCGTAGGTGTTGCGCTGCTGCTCCAGGCTGGCGCGGGCTGCGCGCACCGTGGGTGTGCGGGCGAAGTCGAGCAGGGCGTAGTTGAGCTGAAGGCCTCCCTCAACGCCCCATTCCCCGGAGGTGGCCGCCGCGGATCCGCCGTTGGGCACATAGAAGGGGCCGGCGGTAGGCACGGGTGCCCCGCCTGATGGAGAGGGGGTGAGCAGCCCTGCAGGGTCAAACAGCGGGCCATAGCCCAGGTTGTCGTTCGGCTTTCTCGCGGTGACGGTGCTGCGGCTGCTCTCGTAGCCGCCGCTGGCGTAGGCGCTGATGGTGGGCCAGTAGCTGCCCATCTCAGCCTGGAAGCGGGCCAGGGCCGCGGCCACCTGCTCCCGCTGGCCCTGCAGGCTGGCGCTGTTGGCGAAGGCCAGGGCCAGGGCCTGCTCCAGGCTCAGTCCAGCGATGCTGCCCTGCTGCAGCTGCTCGGGGCTGGGAAGGGCCAGGGGCGGCGCGGACGTGGCCTGGCCGGGCTGCAGGTCGCTGCTGGGGGCCTGGTTGGCGCGCAGCAGGGTGGCGGGCAGCTCCGGGGTGCTCAGCAGGTCGCGCACCGCCGGTTCGGGTTCCGCCGGCAGCAGCTGGTCGAGGGCGCGCAGCTCGGCATCCAGCCGCTGCCAGCTGCGCTCCAGCCGTTCGATCCGGGGGCTGGGCTGGGCCAGGCCCGGCAGGGCGGTGATCGGTGCTGCTCCGGCGGTGGCGGTGAGTCCAGCAACGAGGAGGGCCAGGGCGTTGTTGCGAAGAGCCACCTGGCTGCCGGTCAGCGATTGCGAAGCCTTATCTTGTGCGACCCGCTGGCCTGGGGTTTCTGAGGGTGTGCGGCCTCGGAAATGGCCTTGGCACGCCGGGATCTGCCCCGATTGGCGGCGATCAACGGCTCTTGAGGACGGCCGCCCAGCGCGCTTCGCCATCGCGGATGGCCCGCTCCGCCTGACGGCAGAGCTGCAGGCGCACGGCGATGCGCTCCAGCCGCTCGCTGGCGGCCGTGTTCACGGCGGGATCGTTCAGTTCCCGGTTGAGTTCCAGCCAGCTGGCGGGCAGCGCCAGCGGCTCGGGCGGCGGCAGGGGCAGGCCCTGCTGATGCGGAGCAGGGCGGCGGATCGCCCGCTCCCAGACCTGCAGCTGCCCGGCCATGGCGTCCAGCAGTTCGGCCTCGGCCCGGTGCAGCCGCTCCAGCGCGGCCAGGGGCTGGCGGCTGGGGGCGGCCCGTTCCATGGCGCGCACCAGGGTCACCAGCCGGGAGGCGGTGTCATCCAGGCTGGCCAGCAGCAGGGCGGCGGGATGGCGCTCGGGCAGGGATCCCAGCTCCTGCAGCAGGGAGGGCTTGAGGCCGCGCATCACCATCAGCTGCTTGCGCAGGGCCAGGTAGGTCACCGGGTGAGGGGCAATCCCAGCGTGCTCACCCCCGGAGGCGACGCCGTGCAGGGCCTCCGCCAGCTGCCGCAGAGCCAGCTGCAGCTGGGCCAGCAGCGTGGCGTAGGCGTTCAGGATCTGGTCGAGGCTGCGGGCGGGCCAGAACAGGCGCAGGCTCAGCAGGGTGAGCAGCACGCCGAAGGCGGTCCAGAAGAAGCGCAGCGGCAGCCAGCTGGCCAGGCTGCCTTCGTGCACCAGCCAGCCCATCACGATGATCATGCCGCCCACCTTGTAGCCCACCTTCAGCTGCAGCAGCCCCCCCAGCAGCCGCAGGCTGCCGAGGGTGATGGCAAGCCCCAGGGGCAGGGGCAGATCCTTCAGCCCCTCGTAGCCCACCAGCAGCAGCAGGGCCCCGAGCACGCTGCCATACAGGCGTTGCCGACCGAGCTCGATCGCGCCGCCATAGCTGCCGGTCGATACCGACAGCACCGCCAGGGCGGCGTACTGGCTGTCCAGCACGCCGGACAGGCTGGCGAAGGCGTTGGCCAGACCTGTGGTGACGGCGGTGCGCAGGGCGGGGCGGTTGATCACGGCAGGCGGTTCCGGCGCAGGCCGCCCAGACAGGCGTGCAGGGGCCGCCACTCCTCGGCCAGGGCCAGCAGGGGCAGCAGCGGCAGTTGCTGTTCGGCGGCCAGCTGGCGCCACTGCTGCGGCTGGCGTGGCGGCGTGGGCTGCGGCTCTGCCAGCAGTTGCTGCCCCAGGCCCAGCACTGCGTGGCGCAGGGGCTCGGCTGCCTGGATCTGCGCCTCCGGCAGGTCGGCCAGCAGCCGCTCCCAGGCCAGCCAGTGGAAGTGGGTGAGCTGCCACAGCCGCAGCCGCTGCTCCCAGTGATGCCGCCTGAGCTGCTGGCGGCGCGGGCCGGCCCGTTCCTGGCCCAGCAGCTGCTCCAGCCGCTGCAGATCGCTGGTGAGCGGGGCAGGATCCAGCATCCCGGGCCGGGCGTTGCCCCGCTCCAGCCAGTCGCTGTAGCGCTGCAGCTGACCGCTGAGCTGGCGGCGCAGCCGCCCATCGGCCTCCGCCATCTCGCCAAGGGCATTGCGGGGCCAGAACAGCAGCCCCACCCCGATCGCCACCAGGCAGCCCACCGCCGTGTCGAGGGCGCGGTTGAACACGTAGTCCCAGTTCATGGCCACATGGCTGGGAATCATCAGAAACATGATGCTGGTGATCCCCGCCGTGCCCAGGGCGCTCTGCCAGCCGAGCAGCTGCAGGGCCGGCACCATCACCACCAACGACACCAGCACCCCCGCCCAGCCGCTCAGCACGGTGTGCACCAGGAAGGTGATCAGCCCCCCCAGCACAGTGCCCATCACCCGGCCGGTGGCTGCCTGCAGGGTGTGGTCGTCGTTGTCATCGACAACCATCACCACCGCCAGCAGCGGATACCAGAGGAACTCAATCCGTTCGAAATGAACGGCGATCGCGGCCGTGACGAGCACCGCCACTGCCAGCTTGAGGCTGTTGCGCACCAGGGCGGCATCGAGTCGGGTGGGCACCGGTGCTGTTCGCTCCTGGGTGACGGTGGTCAGACGTTGGTCAGACGCTCTGTTCAGTACACGTACTGACCGTCGGTGCCGTTCTGGCCGTTGCTGATCGTTCCAGCCTCCGGCCAGTCGGCCTCCCAGTAACTGATGCCGTCGAGATCGAACGGCTGGCCTCCAAGACGCTCCACATCCAGGCGCGTGCTGCCCATGGCGGTGATCAGCCCGCCCAGCTCCATCGGCCCCAGGTCGGTGTCGATGTCCCTGCCGGCGGCGGCCAGCAGTATCGGCAGGCGCACCAGGTGCTCCGGCCGCGTCAGTTTGCGGAACAGGGCATGCAGGGCCAGCTGCTGGCGGCTGATCCGGCCGAGGTCACCCTCCTCGTCGTGCCGGAAGCGTAGAAACCCTTCCAGGTCCCGGCCCTTAAGCGTTTGCACGCCAGGATGGAGATCGATCTGTAGCCCCTGGCTGTTGTCGTTGTAAACCATCCGCTTGGGCACATCCACCTCAATACCGCCGAGGGCATCCGCCATGCGGCGAATCGCCGCCAGGTTCACGATGACGTGGTGAGTGATCGGCCGTCCCAGCCGCCGCGAGAGCTCCCGCTTGGCCAATTCAGTGCCGCCGATTGGGAACAGGGCATTGACCTTCTGCGGGCCATAACCCTCCGGTTCGATGTACGTGTCGCGCGGGATCTGGATCACTCTGGTGGTGCCGCCATCCACGCGCAGGCTGGCGATCACATCGGTGAGACCTCCCGCCTCATCGGTGCCCAGCAGCAGGATGTCCTGATCGGCCACACCGCTCCAGGCGGCGAAGGGGTTGGCGATGCGCCCATTGCCAGGCAGCTGCACCGACCCGAGCCAGTCGGCCACGGGCACTGACAGCAGCAACCCGCCGCCCAGTCCCAGAGCGACGGCGGTGAGCACCGGGGTGCGTCGGCTGCGCCTGCGGGCCGGTGTGGTGCGGACCTGATAGGGGCGAACCGGAGGAACCACGGGACTCTTCATCATCCCTACGCTATTCCAGTCTCAGAGCACCAGTCGTTCGCCGGCCCGCAGCCCTGCCTGCACGCGCCAGAGGTTGGCGTAGGGACCATCGGCGGCGATCAGCTGCTCATGGCGACCGCTTTCCACGATCCGCCCCTGTTCCATCACCACGATCCGGTCAGCGTGGCGCACGGTGGAGAGCCGGTGAGCGATCACCAGGGTGGTGCGTTCGGCGGTGATCAGATCGAGCGACCGCTGGATGGCCGCCTCGGTTTCGTTGTCGACGGCGGCGGTGGCTTCATCGAGGATCAGCACCGGCGGGTTTTTGAGAATGGCGCGGGCTAGGGCGATGCGCTGGCGTTGGCCGCCCGATAGCCGTTGGCCCCGCTCGCCCACCACCGTGTCGTAGCCCTGGGGCAGCGCCTCGATGAACGCGCTCGCCTCGGCCAGCTGGGCGGCCCGCTCGATTGCGGCACGCGATGCCTCGAAGCTGCCGTAGGCGATGTTCTCCGCCACGCTGCCGTGAAACAGGAACACCTCCTGGCTCACCAGGCCGATTGCCCGGCGCAGGTCATCCAGGCAAAGTTCGCTGATCGCAATGCCATCGAGCCGGATGGTGCCTGCCTGGATCGGGTAGAGCCGCAGCAACAGCTTCACCAGGGTGCTCTTGCCCGAGCCGGTGGCGCCGACGATACCGATCGTGCTGCCGGCCGGGATGGCCAGCTCGAAGTGGCGCAGCAGCGGCTCGCGGCCGCTGTAGGCAAACTCCACCCCCTCAAAGCAGAGCTCACCGCGCACCTGAGCCAGAGGCAGGGGTCGCTGGCCGCTGGGGATGGCGATCGGCGTGGCCAGCAGGTCGAGCACTCGGTTGGTGGAGGCCATCGCCCGCTGGTAATCGTCGAGGGTGCGGCCCAGGGTGGTGAGCGGCCACAGCAAGCGTTGGGTGATGAACACCAGGAAGGCATAGCTGCCGGTGGCGATCTCGCCGCGCCAGGCCTGCAGGCCGCCGATCACCAGGATGGCGATGAAGGCGAACAGAATCGCGTAGCGGATCAGCGGCACGAAGGCGGCCGAGAGACGGATGGCGCGGCGGTTGGCCAGGCGGTAGGCCTGGCTTTGCTCGGCCAGCCGCGCCAGTTCCCAGCCCTCAGCGGTGTAGCTCTTGATCGTGAGCATGCCGCCGAGATTGTTGCTCAGCCGACCGGCCAGATCACCGGCCTGCTCCCGCACGGCGGCATAGCGGGGAGCCAGGTGCTTCTGGAAGCGCAGCGAGCCCCAGAGGATCACCGGGATCGGCAGGAACGACACGCCGGCCACCCCGGGCGAAAGCACCGTCATCGCTCCGCCTACCGCCAGCACGGTGGTGAGCAGTTGCAGGATCTCGTTGGCGCCGTGGTCGAGGAAGCGCTCCAGTTGGTTGATGTCATCGCCCAGCACAGCCATCAGCCGGCCGCTGCTGCTCGCCTCGAAGAAGCCCATCTCCAGCTTCTGGAGGTGGTCGTAGGCCTCCAGCCGCAGCTCGTGCTGCACCGTTTGCGCCAGGTTGCGCCACAGCAGCCCGTAGAGGTACTCAAACAGCGACTCGGCACTCCAGATCACAAACGAGAGCACCGCCAGCACCGTTAGCTGGCCGGGCACGCTGCTCACCCCGAAGCGGGTCAGCCAGGCCGTGTCCTGCTGCACCACCACATCCACCGCCAGGCCGATCAGCACCGGTGGCGCCAGATCGAACAGCTTGTTGAGCACCGAGCAGGCAGTCGCCAGCCAGACCTGGCGGCGGTGGGGCCGCAGGGTGCGGATCAGCCGCTGCAACACCGGCGTGGGTTGGTGGGGCAGTGGCATTGGGCAGGGGTGGATCAACAAGCCTGGTGCAGCGACATCAGCGGACATGGCCGCAACCCAAAGCCCCTCGGAGACGCCTGTCTCCGAGGGGCTCGCTGATCACCGCGGGAGGCTTCGGTGATCGGCGGTAGGGCCTGGGTTCACCAGCGGTTGCCGCCGCCGCCGCCACCGCCACCGCCGCCGTAGCCGCCGCCGCGATTACCGCCGCCGCCGCCGCCGTAGCCGCCACCACCGCCGCGATTGCCGCCGCCGCCGCCGTAGCCGCCACCGCCACCGCCACCGCGATTGCCGCCACCACCGCCACCGCCACCGCCTTCGCGCGGTGTGGCTTTGTTGACGCGGATCATGCGACCCATCCACTCCACATCCTGGAGGTCGTCGATGG